>CAMJIC010000034.1 GCA_946405675.1 uncultured Clostridia bacterium | reverse complement strand
GGATGCGAAGCATCGCCCGATGCGTAACTGTTCAGAACATGTTCTGAACAGTTACCCTTTTTCAAGCTATATCAAGCTGTATTATACGAACAATCCGCCGATGCGCGGCGCAGGGTGAGATGTGCATCAAATCATGCCCCTGCCAGCGGGACGGTTAGCAGTGAAACTAATGAGAAACGATTTCTGAACAGGCTCTGAATAGAACAGGTTCTGAATATCAGAAAAAAGATGCCGGCATCCAGACAGATGCCGGCATCTTCATTACAAACCAGATATCACACTCTTACGCGGACTGATAGGGTCCCTGTTTGACATCCTTCATGGAGAAGGAGAGGCGGCCCATCTTATCCTTGCCAAGGCACACCACTGTCACGCGGTCGCCGAGGGTCAGGACATCCTCCACACGGTTGATCCTGTGCTTTGCGATCTTGGAGATATGAACCATTCCTTCCTTGCCGGGGGCGAATTCTATAAACGCGCCGAACTCTTTGATGGAGATCACAGTTCCGGACAGGATCTGGCCTTCCTCAAAATCTGTGGTAATGATGCGGATCATATCGATCGCCGCATGGATCGCATCCAGGTCAGTTCCGCATACATTGACGCTTCCGTCCTCATCAATATCGATCTTCGCTCCGGTACGGGCAACGATCTCATTAATGGTCTTTCCTCTCTGGCCGACCACATCACCGATCTTCGCAGGGTCAATCTGGATCTGGACAATCTTCGGCGCAAACGGAGAAAGCTCCTTACGCGGCTCGCCGATGCACGGAAGCATGACCTCATCCAAAATATATTCCCTGGCCTGCCTGGTGCGGGCAATGGCCTCTTCCACGATCGGGCGTGTCAGACCGTGGATCTTGATATCCATCTGGATGGCAGTAATTCCATCATGGGTTCCGGCAACCTTGAAGTCCATGTCGCCGAAGAAATCCTCCAGACCCTGGATATCCGTCAGGACCAGATAATCATCATCCGTATCTCCTGTAACCAGACCGCAGGAAATACCCGCAACCGGCTTTTTAATCGGAACGCCTGCCGCCATCAGAGACATCGTGGACGCGCAAATGGAAGCCTGTGAGGTAGACCCGTTGGATTCAAACGTCTCGGATACAAGACGGATCGCATATGGGAACTCTTCTTTGGACGGAATCATCGGGCGCAGCGCACGCTCAGCAAGCGCGCCATGACCGATCTCACGGCGTCCCGGCCCTCTGGAGGGCTTCGTCTCACCAACAGAGTAAGACGGGAAATTATACTGATGAATATAACGCTTTTCTGTAATATTTTCATCCAGTCCCTCTACCCTCTGTACTTCAGAGAGCGGAGCGAGCGTCGTGACAGTGCAGATCTGGGTCTGGCCGCGGGTAAACATCGCGCTTCCATGGACTCTCGGAATCAGGTCGACCTCGGCTGCAAGGGGACGGATCTCATCGATCTTCCTGCCATCCGGCCGCTTATGATCCTTCAGGATCATCTTGCGGACCGTCTTCTTCTCGTACTGATACATCGCATCCGGAAGGATGGAAAGCCAGTCTTCCTTGTCAGCCCAGGCTTCTTCCACACGCTCTGTCAGAACACGGATATTCTCTTCCCTCTCCTGCTTGACATCAGTAAAGACAGCCTTCTCCATCTCATCCCCGGGAACCAGGGCCTTGAGCGCGTCGAACACCTCTTCCGGTACGGCTGCAGACGTATAGCTGTGCTTTGGCTTTCCGACCTCCGCAACGATCTGATTGATGAAATCAATGATGGTGAGGTTGATCTCATGGCACTTGTAGATGGCCTCGATCATCTTCTCTTCCTTGATCTCATTGGCGCCCGCCTCGATCATGATCACCTTCGTGGAGGTTGAAGCGACTGTCAGCTGAAGGTCGCCCTCATCCCACTGCTGCTGGGACGGATTCACGATGAATTCACCGTCCACAAGCCCCATCTGGGTCATTGCACACGGGCCGTCAAACGGAATGTCGGAAATGCATGTGGCAATCGCAGAACCAAGCATGGCGACCAGCTCAGGCCTGCACTCCGGATCAACGCTCATGACCAGATTGTCAAGCGTCACATCATTGCGGTAATCCTTCGGGAACAGCGGGCGCATGGGACGGTCAATGACTCTGCAGGTAAGGACAGCGTTCTCACTCGCCTTCCCCTCTCTCTTGTTAAAGCCGCCCGGCATCTTGCCGACCGCATAATACTTCTCTTCAAAATCCACCGACAGCGGGAAGAAATCGATCCCGTCACGGGGTTTCTCGGAAGCGGTTGCCGTACTGAGGACGGTCGTATCGCCATAATGCATAAAAGCCGCACCATTTGCCTGCGCAGCAACCCTGCCGACGTCGACGCTCAGCGTACGGCCGCCGATCTCAATGGAAAATCTTTTTCCCTTCTGCATGCTCTTTACCTATTCTCCTTTCGATGAATGAACGCTTCTATCACCAACGGCAAAAGAAAAACGAAAATGCCGCCTCGATATGTCTGCCTGGACACAGCCCATCCTCGAATCAACTGTAAAAAAGGCCTGTCTCACAGCTTGCTGCAGACCTGCTTTACAGTTGCCTCGACAGATGTGCTGAGCCAAAATCTGGAAAAAAGCACCCGGCCCAGCAAGGTCCGGGTGCTCATGCGCAGTATTATTTACGAAGTCCGAGCTTGGCGATCAGAGCACGATATCCTTCGATATCAGTCTTCTTGAGATACTCCAGAAGGCCTCTCCTCTTACCAACCATCTTCAGCAGTCCTCTTCTGGAATGATGATCCTTCGGGTTCACCTTCAGATGCTCTGTAAGCTCCCTGATCCGCTCAGTCAGAACCGCAACCTGAACCTCCGGCGAACCGGTATCACCAGGCTTCCTTCCATACTCTTCGATAATTGCTGTCTTCTTCTCTTTTGTGATCATTACTGGTATCCTCCTATTTTGATCAACACCTGTCACGAAGGAGCGGCCGGAGTGATCCGGCTCCTGAGTGAAGGCATATCTTACCGCCGGCAAAGCCGGACGAAAACAAAACCATACTTTGGGACTATATCATTATCCCCGGACTGAAGTCAACCCTGGCCGGAACAATTCTGATTAAATTGTTGCAGGCCGGCCAGGTCTGTGTTGAATGCGTGTCATCGGCACGCAGCGCCCTCCTGAATCCATTGATCAGGAGCGGGAAGGCGCAGACTTCAATATCTCCCTGGCCCTCTCACAGTCCTTTTCGATCTGAGCCTTCAGACTTTCCAACCCGGAAAATTTCCGTTCCGGCCTCAGGAAACACAGAAGCTCGCTGGTAATGGTCTGCCCATACAGGTCTTCATGGTAATCAAACAGCGTTGTCTCAGCCTTCCGCGTTTTTCCGTTTACGGTGGGTCTCACACCGATGTTTGTGATCCCCTTCTTCACAACCTTTCCCGGAAGATGGGTGATGGATGCATAGACACCATCCGGCGGAAGAAGCTTTTCCGGCGCGGGATGCACATTGACGGTGGGAATCCCGATTCCGGTTCCGATGTGTCGCCCGTGGCGGACTGTACCCATGACAGGATAAGGTCTTCCCAGGAGCTCTCGGACAAGCTCCATGTCTCCCTCCTTCAGTGCCTCACGTACACGGGTTGAGCTGACAGCCATCCCGTGGAAGGGTTCCATCTCTAAAATCTTTGTCTGAAAACAAAAACGGCATCCGGCCTGTTCCAGGGTAGCAGCATCGCCTTGCCGGTCATGCCCGAAGGAAAGATCCTGCGCGGCGCAGACAAAAGCCGCATGCATGGTGTCACAGAGGATCCCTCTTATAAAATCCTCGGCCGACGTGCTCCGGAACTTGTCTGTGAATGGACACTCGATCAGAATATCCACACCCAATGATTCCAGGTAATCCGCACGTTCTTCATGGCTCAGAATGGTATTCGGATTGATCTCGATCGCTATCACCGCGCTTTTCAGAGAAAGGGCGCGCGCATGATCCGTGATCTGACAGATCAGTTTTTTGTGTCCGATATGGATTCCGTCAAATTTACCAAACGTCAGTGCCGTGCGCTCCCTGCCATGGGCATCGGCATACTCCCTGTACTCTTCTAAACTGTGAAAAAGCTTCAAAACCGTATTACCTCAAAACCGTAAAGCCGTGTATAACCTGCTTTGAACAGTCAAAAAAACATCCGATAAGGGACATAACGCTTTTCCCCGGGTTCAAATCGGTAGATTGCAAGAAAACTGCCCTCCGACGTGCACATCCTGATCAGATCCCCCGCGCCTGCGGGAGGAAGGGACAGCTCAGAAGTAGTAAGCGCATTTCCATTCAGCAGTTTCTTCTGGGCCTGCGCTGTCAGGGTACGCACTCGAAGACAGTCCAGAAACAGCTCCTCGACGGGAACGATCTTTTCACTGATCCTTCCTTCAGAAGCAATCGCTTCGATCTGAGAAAGGGTGATGGCGTCATCAATGGAAAAGCCGCCGGCGCTTGTGCGGGTAAGCTCCTTCATGCTTGCACCCGGGCCGAGCTTCTTCCCGATATCATGGCATAAGGTACGTATGTAGGTGCCCTTGGAACACCGGACATCGATCGTCACCTCCGGAAGGTCGATCCTCTCAACCGTGATGGCGGGAATGGATACGAACACCTTCTTCCGTTCAACAACCTTTCCCTCTCGTGCAAGCTCGTATAGACGCTTCCCATTTACCTGTTTGGCTGAATACATCGGAGGCAGCTGCTCATAGCCGCCCGCAAAGGACAAGACTGCCTGCCTGATCTCATCCTCACAGGGAAAAGGTCCATCATATGTCCGGAGCACGCTTCCCGTCAGATCCTGCGTGTCCGTCTCCACGCCAAGAACAAGGATGGCACGGTATTCCTTCTCATGATCCATCACCCATTCCGAAATGCGTGTGGCGGATCCCATAAGTACCGGAAGGACGCCTGTTGCCGCCGGATCCAGTGTGCCTGCGTGTCCGATCCTCCGCTGGCGGAGAATACCCCGCAGCTTTGCCACGACATCGTTGCTGGTGTAGCCGCTCTCTTTATATACATTCAGGATTCCGTTCAGCACAAAAAGAACCTTCTTCCGTAACTCTATTCAGTATAGTCACTAGCGGAACCGTAAGTGACGTATAAAACTATAAATTATGCAGCCATCAATCATGCAGTCAGTCCATCAGCTGTTTCTCAACCTGTGCCGCAATATTGTTCACCACATCATAAACGCTGCCGTCCATCGTGCATCCCGCTGCCATGAAATGGCCGCCGCCCTGGAAATAAACGGCGACCTTTGAGACATCAACCCTTCCATTCGACCGCAGACTGACCTTGAACCTGGCAGGAGCCGACTCGTACAGAAAAACCGCTACCTCCACGCCCCGGGTCACACGCAGCGCCTGGACAATCCCGTCCAGATCCGCCGGGCATACCTGGTAAAAGTCCATATCCTTCCGGCGAATAGCGCTGAAAATCAGTCTGCCATCCATCATCAGGATGCTTTCTGTCAGCGCCCTTCCCAACACCTGATTCTGCCGGTAGCTTTTCAGGAAAAATGTCTCATCGCAGATCCATGGATAATTGATTCCCTTATCCATCAGCCATCCCCCCACCATCATGGTCCGGCTGGTGGTACAGCTGTACTGGAAGATTCCGGTATCATGGACGATCCCCATATACAAAGGCTCCGCAATCTCCTTCGTGATCCTGTCCTTTCCGATCAGCAGCGCAATCAGTTCGCTCGTAGAACTCGCGTCCGCCTGAATCTCACGGATCAGCCCATATCCTGTGTTGGAGACATGGTGATCGATCACAACGGTATTCCTTGCTGCGAGAAAATAATCCAGTGACCGTCCCAGCCTGTCAAGGCTGCCCGAATCCAGTGCGATAAACAGATCATGCGGCTCCTCGTCCGGATAATCATGGATCACCTGATCCGAGCAGGAAACAAACCGGTAGGAATCCGGATAACTATCTTCCAGATACACCTTTGCCTGGATGGAGGGATAATAGGTTTTCAGGAACAGATACAGTCCCATGCAGCTGCCATAGGCATCTCCATCCGGCTTTACATGGCCGCAGATCCCTACCGTCTTCACCGACTCCAGAATATGGTCCAGAGAAATCAAACCGTTGCCCCTCCTTCAAGGCCTTCTTCTCCCGATTCTCCGGGAGACGGAACATGCCTGGATTCGTCCTGCGCGATCACTTCATCGATCTTTTTGGACATATCGACTCCATAGGCAATGGAATCATCCGGAATAAACCGGATCTGCGGCGTATTGCGCAGATTCACGATCCTTGCAAGCTCACGCCGAAGATACCCCTCCGCGCTCTGAAGCCCTTCCAGCGTGGTGCCAAGCGCCTCGGAATTGCCGAGCACGGAGATAAATGCCTTGCAGGTTTTCAGATCCGGCGCCACCTCAACCTTTGTAACACTGGTCATGGGATCCACGCGGGGATCCTTGAGCTGGCGCATGATGATCTCCTGAAGCTGCCTGCGTACTTCCTCATTGATCCGGATGTTTTTGATACTGTTTTTTCTCACCTTGCCACCTCCGGTCAGCTGCGCGCAACCTCAACCATGATGTAAACTTCCACCTGGTCGCCCTCCCGGATCTCGCTGAATCCGTCAAAGACAAGTCCGCATTCATATCCGGCCCGCACTTCCTTGACATCATCCTTGAACCGCTTGAGCGACGCGATGGATCCGTCAAAGATCTGCTTGCCGTCACGCGTGATGCGTGCCTTGGAGCCTCTTTGGACTGTGCCGTCCAGGACATAGGAACCGGCAATGTTGCCGACGCCGCTGGCCTTGAAGATCTGCCGGATCTCAACATGCCCGGTGACCTTCTCCTCGTAGATTGGCTCAAGCATCCCCTTCATCGCGTTCTCGACGTCATTGATCGCGTCATAGATCACCTTGTACAGCCGGATATCCACGCCCTCATGCTCGGCAGTGGATTTCGCCTGCGCATCCGGACGCACGTTGAATCCGATGATGATTGCATTGGAAGCGCCGGCAAGGGTCACGTCTGATTCATTGATCGCGCCGACCGCGGAATGGATGATCTTGACAATGACTTCTTCATTCGTCAGCTTCAGGAGACTCTGGCGCAATGCCTCCACGGAACCCTGCACGTCCGCCTTGACGATCAGGTTCAGATCCTTCAGCGTACCCTCTTTGATCTGGTTGAACAGATCATCCAGAGAAGTTCTCTTGCGGGATTCTTCAATCATCTTTTCCTTGCCCACCGTGATAAAGGTAGCGGCAAAGTTCTTCGCCTCCTTCTCTGTCTCCGGAGAAGTAAAGATCTCTCCGGCTCCGGGGACATCCGAGAACCCGATGACCTCGACCGGCATGGAAGGACCGGCTTCTTTGACGCGCCTGCCCTTATCGTCCGTCATCGCACGGACCTTTCCGAAGCATGCGCCTGCGTCGATGGGATCTCCGACGTGAAGCGTTCCCTTCTGGATCAGGAGCGATGCTACCGGCCCGCGTCCTTTATCCAGCTTTGCTTCGATCACGAGGCCTCTTGCACGGCGGTTCGGATTGGATTTCAGCTCCATCACATCCGCGGTCAGAAGGATCATCTCCAGAAGATCGTCGATTCCTTCGTGGGACTTCGCAGACACCGGAACCATGGTAGTGCTTCCGCCCCAGTCCTCAGAGATCAGTTCATATTCCGTCAGCTCCTGCTTGACACGGTCGATATTCGCACTGGGCTTATCGATCTTGTTGATCGCGACGATGATCTCGATCCCTGCAGCTTTCGCATGGTTGATCGCCTCCACGGTCTGGGGCATGACGCCATCATCCGCCGCCACAACCAGAACCGCGATATCCGTTGAGTTTGCGCCTCTCATACGCATGGCGGTAAATGCTTCATGGCCCGGCGTATCAAGGAACGTAATGGTCCTGTCATTGTAATGGATGACAGACGCACCGATATGCTGGGTGATCCCGCCGGACTCCCTGTCGGTGACATGGGTGTCACGGATTGCGTCAAGGAGGGAGGTCTTACCATGGTCAACATGACCCATGACACAGACAACCGGCGGTCTTGCGACCATATCGTCTTCGCTCTCTTCCTCTTCCTTGAGCAGGTCTGCGATCAGGTCGGTCTTCTCCTCATGCTCGCACAGGATCTCATATTCGACCGCGATCTCCTCCGCCTCTTCATAGGTCAGGTCAGAGTTCATCGTGACCATCTTCCCATCCATAAACAGCTTCTTAATGATCTGGGAAGCCTGGACCTTCATCTTATCCGCAAGCTCTTTGAGGGTGATGTGGTCCGGCAGAATGATCGTCTTGATCTTCTCCTCGACCTTCACCGGCTCAGCCTTAACGACAGCCTTATTCTGGTCTTTCCTGCGCCGCCCGGTCTGCACCCGGTCATTCGCGTCAAACCGGTTATACTTCTCGTTGCGGTCTTTTCCTTCCCTCCGGGCATTCGCGTTCTTATTACGGTTCTGTGCATTATCCCGGTTGGAATCAAACCGGCCTTTGGAGGATCCATTCCTGCCCTGACCGCCTCTTCCCGAGGAAGCACCAGGCTTTGCGCTTACGCTGGCTGCCTGGCCCTGGGACTGCCTTCCGGCACCTGGCCTTCCCTGGCCGGAGAATGCGGCACCTCCCTGCCGGTCCTGAGACTGGGAATTGCGGGAACGGTCGCCCTGATACGGACGCCTCCCCTCCGCCTTGCCCTGATCGGAACGTCCCTGGCTGCGGTCCTGGGAGGACTGGCGCCTGCTGCCCTGGCTCGCGGGAGAAGAAGGCTTTCTGGGCGCACTGGTGTTTCCCGTGCCCTGTACTTTGGCAGATCCGGAGCCTGATGCGGCCATATCCTTCCTGCCGGAAGCCTGCCTTGATACCGGCTGGGAGGATACAGCCTCCTTCACAGCAGGTGCAGCTGCCTGCGCGGCATTTGGCACAGATCCGGTGACTGGAGCTTTCCCGGAAACAGATACCTGAGGGGAAGGCGCGGCTGCTGCCGGAGCATTCGGCGCAGAGGACGGCTGTGCCTTAGGAGCGGCGGATGGCTGTGTCTGGACAGGTTGGGACTGCGCGGGTGCAGACGGAGCCTGTGCCTGAGCAGGAGCAGCACTCATACGTGCCGGATTCTCCGCCCTGACCGGTTCCGGCCTCAGCCCATCCGGTCTCCTGGTAGCAGGATTGACAGCCCCCTCCGGCGTCCTGGGACGAGCATTCGGGTCAAGGGGACGCTGCGCCTGATCCTGGGGGCGCCTTCTTTGTACCGGGCGTGCAGTATGCGCCACCGGAGCGGCGCTTCTTTGCTGCGCCTGCTTGGTGGGCATCCGGGAAATAACCCCGCTGCGCGCGTTTTCACGGCGAAAGACAGCGACGAACTTCTTCTTCTTCGGCGCACCTTCCTCACTGCCCTGGGCTTTCCCGGGAGTCTGCCGCTTCTCCGAAGGGGCAGCATTCTGAGACGGCGATGTCCTGGAGGAAAGCCTCTCCCTCACTTTCGCGGCAAGGCTTTCCTCAATTCCGCTGGCGGCCTTGACATCCGTAAGGCCCATTCTTGTCAGAATGTCTATCACATCGCCGGAAGGTCTGTCCAGCTCCTTTGCAAGTTCATGTACTCTGATCTTTCCCAAATCAACTACCTCCGCATACTGTACGACTCAAGCTCTTTTCTGACCGCTTTGGCAAAGCCATCATCCAGAAGCGCCAGGCTTGAACGCTCCGCCCGGCCGATGCAGTGCCCCAGCTCATCCTTAGCGGAAAGCTCCAGCACAGGCACCTGATAAAACGTACCCATATTGTAAAACTTCTTTTTTGTATTGTCTGACGCATCCGCAGCAAGGATCACAAGGCGCGCACGGCCTTCCTTCACAGCCTTTTCCACCATGAATTCCCCTGACGCAAGCTTCCCGGACCGCTGCGAAAGCCCAAGAAGATGTAACACCTTTTTCAGATCATTCATTTCCAGCCTCTATGATCCGGCGAACCTGCCCATAGATATCAGGGTCTTTGGAACATCTCAGTTCCCGCTGAAAAGCGCGGCGCTTCACCGCTGCCTCCAGGCAGTCTGCCGACCTGCAGAGATAGCTTCCTCTGCCGTTCTTTTTCTGCGTCTCATCCACCAGGATCTCTCCTTCCTTTGTACGGATGACCCTGATCAGATCACGCTTATCCTTTAACATGCCGCAGCCGGCGCATCTGCGCAGGCCGCGGGAAGCAGCATCTCCCATCTTCCTTTGCCCCTTTGGCAGCACTCACCAACGTCCGGTTCATTCCTTTTTCGTATCATCAACACCAGCGCCGCCATCCGCATGAACGGTGCCTTCCGCAGCCGTGCCGCCTTCCGCGTGAGCGGTGCCTTCCGCAGCCGTGCCGCCTTCCGCGTGAGCGGTGCCTTCCCTGTCAGTGCCATCCTGCGGATATCCGTTCCCTTCTGTATCCGAAGCCCCTTCCGGATAAGGAGCCCCTTCCGTGTAAGAGGTGCCCTGCTCATAGGAAGATGCCTGCACATAACCATCCTCCCCGTAATATGCGTCCTCCGGCGCGTAGCCTTCCTCGTCCTCATAGTAGCCGTCTTCGTAGGAGTTCCCGTCCTCATCATAACCCTGGCTGTAATACTCTTCCTGGAACGCATCCAGTTCTCCTGATTCGATCGCCTGGGTCTCAGACTTGATGTCGATCTTAAAGCCGGTCAGCCGCGCGGTCAGCCGGGCATTCTGGCCCTCACGGCCGATCGCAAGCGACAGCTGATAGTCCGGAACGACAACCTTTGCTTCCCTGTCCTCTTCATCTACCAGCACGGTGACGACCTTGGCGGGGCTGAGCGCATTTTCGATAAAATACGCAGGATTCTCATTCCACTCAACAATGTCGATCTTTTCACCGTTCAGCTCATCTACAACCATGGCCACACGGTTTCCGTTCTGCCCGACGCACGCGCCTACCGCGTCCACGCTCTCTGATCTGGAATAAACAGCCATCTTGGAGCGGGAACCTGCCTCACGGGCGATCGCCATGATATCCACGGTGCCGTCAGCCACTTCCGTGACCTCCTGCTCAAACAGGCATCTGACAAGATTCGGGTGCTTGCGGGAAACAAGGATCCTCGGTCCCTTCGGCGTATTGTCAACATGGAGGACATATACCTTGATCCGCTGGTTCGGATAGTAATTCTCTCCCCGGATCATCTCACTCTCGTTCAGGATGCCATCCACCCTGCCAAGATTGATCGCCACATTCCTCCCGATAAACCGCTGTACGACACCGGTGACCACTTTATTTTCCTTATCATAATAATCCTTGAACAGGCTTTTGCGTTCCGCTTCCCGGATCTGCTGCAGGATTACATTCTTCGCGTTCTGCACTGCGATGCGCCCAAACGCCCTGGAATTAATGTCAACATTCACTGTATCGCCAAGCTCATAGGAGCTGTCGATCATCTTCGCTTCCCCAAGGCTGATCTGTGTCATGCTGTCCTCGACATTCTCAACCACTTCCTTTGCCAGAAAAATGCCAAAGGACTTTTTTTCCTGATCAAGAGATACAACGATATTCGTCAGATCCGGGCGGTTGAAGTTATTCCTGCAGGCCTGCTCCAGTGATTTTGCGATCGCGTCCAGAAGCACCTCGCTTTTGATATTCTTCTCTTTCTCAAGGATGATGAGAGCGTCAAACAGTTCATCGTTCATTTTCTTTTCCTTTTCCTCCTGCGATCATCCTGCCGTCATGCACGGTCAGGATTTTAAGCAAAATAACTTTCCCATCTTGCTTGTCTTTTCATCCGATTGCACAGTTCAAAAATCAATCACATCGTATGATTACCAGTCAAATGCTTCCCTGACCAAGGCCAGGTCTTTCTTCTCAAACGTAAGCACGCGTCCTTCTTCCGTCTCGATCGACACGTTGTCCTTCGTCCAGCTTTTCAGGATTCCTCTGAATTCCTTCTCATGTTCAAAGCTTTGATACAGCCTCAGCTCAATCTCTTTTCCTTCATTCCGGATGAAATCCTTCTCCTTCTTCAGAGGCCGCCCCAGCCCCGGGGATGAGACCTCCAGTACATAGGCTTCGGAAATGAAATCCTCCTCATCCAGCTTTGCTTCCAGGGCGCGGCTGACGGTTTCACAGTCATCGACATTAATCCCGCCGGGCTTATCGATGTAGGATCTCAGATAAAAGCTGCTGCCCTCCTTGACGAATTCCACGTCAACCAGTTCAAAGCCATGCTGCTGCAAAATAGGGACAAGCAGCTTCTGCGTTCTTTCTTCGTATTCGCTGCGATTCATAAAACCCCCTGCCATACACGACAGAAGAACGGGCGAACGCCCGTTCTTCTGTCAACTGTACTATCTACGATGGCATATTATCACCATAACGCATAGAATGCAAGCGTTATTTGCGGATCTTGCTTCCTTTCCCTCCGCGCGCAGCCACCTTCAGCCGGTTCAGGGAAACATTGCGTCCGTTGATCTCGGCCTCCGTCTGAGCGCCATCCTCAAGGAAGAAGACCTGGCTGACTTCATCGCCGTCCGCAAGCCTGATCCCGATCACGCCCCGCGCGTTTTTCTTCTGCAGCGGTATCTCATCCTCCTGGATCCGAAGCACCATGCTGTTTTTCGTCACCAGGACGCATCCGGCCTGGAAATGCGCCTCATGCACGCACAAAAGACGGTCATTTTCCTCCAGCTTTGTCCCGGCCACCGTAAGCTTGGACACATCAAATTCGGTTCCCTCCACCATCTTGATATATCCGTTCTTTGTGACAAAGATCAGCTTTTGGTTTTTTACCACTTCCAGATCCCGGATTGCAAGGAAGGTCTCTGACGCGGAATCATAATTGCACAGGTTGTCAATCGGTGTTCCCTTGTCTCTGAACTTCCCGTGGGGAACCTTCTCCACCTTCAGGACATGCACCTTCCCGGTATCCGTAAAGACACAAAGCCGGGAATCACTCATGCAATGGATGATAATCCTGTTCTCTTCATCCGCTGCCTCTTTATTCTTCTCATAGACAGCCTCATCCACTGTGCGCGCATAGCCGAACCGGTCGACCAGAAGGACACAGGGATATGCCTCGGCCTTCTTGACCTCCAGGACGACCTCATCCTCATCACAGATCCTTGTCCGGCGCTCCCTGGCGTAGCTGTCCCGGTATTCTTCCAGCTGCAGGATGATCACATTTGCCATGGAGCTGTAATTGTTCAGGATATCCGTATAGGTATCAATCTTCTTCAGCGTATCCTCATATTCCGCCGTCAGGGCATCGATCTCCAGGCCGATCAGCTTATACAGGCGCATCTCCAGGATCGCCGTTGCCTGGGCCTGGGTGAAACGCAGCCTGGATGCTTCCGTCTTCGACTTCTTCGTCTTGAACCGGATCCCTTCCGTATTGCCTGTGACAAGGCAGTCCTTTGCCATCGCCCTGTCCTTGGATCCGCGCAGGATCTCAATGATCAGGTCGATCACATCGACGGCACGGATCAGGCCCTCCTGGATCTCCTTTTTCTCAAGCTCACGATCCAGCATGCTGCGGTATTTCTTTGTCGCGATCTCAAACTGGAAATCAATGTGCGCCTCCAGGATGTCATGGAGGGAAAGAGTTTCCGGCCTTCCGTCCGATACTGCCAGCATATTGACCCCGAAGGTATCCTCCAGGCGGGTCTTTTTATAAAGCAGTTTTTTGATGTACTCCTCATCCGCTCCCTTGCGAAGCTCCAGGACAATCCGGATCCCCTCTTTGGAGGACTGGTTGGAGATATCCGATATATCGCTTCCGATGCGGCTGTCGGCAAGGGCTGCCACGTCATTCAGGAATTTCCCGATCCCTGCCCCGATCATGGTATATGGAATCTGAGTGATCACGATCCTCTTTTTGTCGGAACGCGGAACCTTTTCCACCTCCACCTTTCCGCGGATGCGGATCTTTCCGGTGCCCGTGGCATAGATATGGGCAAGCTCCTTCTCATTCACCACGATCCCGCCGGTGGGAAAATCCGGCCCTTTGATATATTGCATCAGGTCTTCATTCGTCAGCGAATGATCCCGGATCAGGGCGATCGTGGCATCGATGACCTCCCCCAGGTTATGAGGAGGGATGGATGTCGCCATTCCCACCGCAATGCCCTCGGATCCATTGACCAGAAGATTGGGAATCCTCGCAGGGAGGACGGAGGGTTCCTTTTCGGTCTCGTCAAAATTGGGGACAAACTCTACGACGCCCTTGTCAAGGTCACTGAGAAATGCCTCCTGTGTCAGCTTCTGCAGTCTTGCTTCGGTATACCGCATGGCAGCGGCCCCGTCCCCTTCGATCGATCCGAAATTCCCATGTCCGTCCACCAGGGGCTGCCCCATTTTGAAATCCTGTGCCAGAACGACCAGCGCCCCATAAATGGAGCTGTCGCCATGGGGGTGATATTTACCCATGGTATCACCGACAATCCTGGCACTCTTCCGGTAGGGCTTGTCCCAGCGGATGCCCAGCTCATACATGTCGTATAAGGTTCTGCGCTGAACCGGCTTCAGCCCGTCCCTTACATCAGGCAGCGCCCTCGCCACGATCACGCTCATTGCGTAGTCAATGTAGGACTTCTGCATGATTTCAGCAAATTCTGTCTGGATTAGTTCATTCGCCATTTTCTATTCTGTCCTTTACACATCCAAAGCTGCGTCCTTTGCGTGCTCATAGATGAAATCCTTGCGCGGCGGCACATCCGATCCCATCAGAAGAGCCGTGATATCACTTGCCGTGCGCCCGTCTTCAATCTCCACCTTCCGCATGGTGCGGGTTTCCGGATTCAGCGTCGTCTCCCAGAGCTGGTCCGGATCCATTTCTCCAAGTCCTTTGTACCGCTGCAGGGTAAACGGCCCCTGGTGCTTTTTCCTGTACCTTGCCAGTGCCTCATCGTCATACAGGTACTCTTCCTCCCCTTTGGACGGAATCGCCTTATACAGCGGCGGCATGGCAATATAGACATGGCCTTCATAGATCAGGTCCGGCATGAAACGGTAAAACAGCGTCAGCAGGAGTGTACAGATATGGGCTCCGTCCACGTCTGCATCCGCCATGATGATGATCTTGTCATAGCGCAGCCTGCTGATGTCAAAGTCAAACCCGTAACCCTCCGAGAAACCGCACCCGAAGGAGTTGATCATGGTCTTGATTTCTGCGTTGGCCAGGATCTTATCGATGGAGGCTTTCTCGACATTCAGGATCTTTCCCCGGATCGGGAGAATCGCCTGGAAGCTGCGGTCCCGTGCCGTCTTGGCGGAGCCGCCGGCGGAATCTCCCTCAACGATAAAGATCTCGCATTTTTTCGGATCCCTGCTCTCGCAGTTCGCCAGCTTCCCGTTGGAATCGAAGGAATACTTTTGCTTCGTCAGAAGGTTTGTTTTCGCCTTTTCCTCAGACTTGCGGATCTTTGCGGCCTTCTCGGCACATCCGAGCACATCCTTGAGCGTGGCCAGGTTTTTATCAAAAAACAGCGTGATCTCATCGGAAGTGACCTTCGCGACTGCCTTGGAGGCATCCTGGTTATCCAGCTTGGTCTTGGTCTGGCCCTCGAAGGAAGGCTGGGGGTGGCGGATCGAAATGACGGCTGTCATTCCGTTACGGATATCGGCACCGGTGAAATTGGGATCCTTGTCCTTGAGAATCCCCAGTTCCCGGGCGTAATTATTCATGACCGACGTAAAGGCGGTCTTGAATCCGGTCAGGTGGGTGCCGCCCTCCGCGTTGAAGATATTGTTGCAGAACCCCATGACATTTTCATGG
>CAMJIC010000033.1 GCA_946405675.1 uncultured Clostridia bacterium | reverse complement strand
CATGCCGTAGCCTCCGCCGGGCAGGATCAGGACAGCAGGACGGGCAGGGACGTTGCGGAACTCACCCCCTACAGGCAGGATGAAGGATGTCAGGGAAACATTGCGCGCCTCGTTCAGGCAGATCGTTTCATAGGTCATGGATGATATTCCTCCTGAGATTTCAGAACCGTGCCGCGCTGCTGCCTTCCGGACCTGCCGGCATAAGGAAGCATGCGCAGCTGCATCATCTGTATTATCCCGCGCCGGGACGCGGGATTCCACGCAGAAGATGCTGTTTTCTTCCCTTTATTTTGAGAAAGCCGCCGGGCGGGAGATGAAAGAAGCTTTCGGCGCAACAGAAGGCTGTAATTTGTTGCTGAATAATTCATTTCCATTCCCGGATCTGAAGCAAGAGGCAATAACTGAGCACTCTTTGGTTAATCAGCGGCAATCTAAAAAGGAACGGCTGTGATATGGTAACCTTAACGAAAACCGGATGAACTGAAAGTATGATAAATAAAGAAAGGATGGTTTCTGCATGGCATATCATATTTTTCCATTCCTGTGGATGCGGGGAGAAGAGGAGAGCATTCTCCGCAATGAGTTATCGAAGATACGCGAATGCGGGATCTCTTCGGTATGCGTGGAAGCAAGGCCTCATGACGACTTCTGCGGCCCTGGCTGGTGGCACGACATGGATATCGTGCTGGATGAGGCGAAGAAGCGCGGCATGAAGGTGTGGATCCTCGACGACAAGCATTTTCCCACCGGATACGCAAACGGGCTGATCGAAAAGAAATATCCGGAGCGGAAGAAACGCTATATTGCGTGTACGGTTGCGGATGTATTCGGATCTGAGCGTCCGGTGTCCCTGAACATCCAGAGGATGCTGAAGCCATCCATCGGTTTCTGGGAGATCGGGAATCCGGTGGATTACGAAGAGCGTGCCAGGAACAGGCTCCTTTGCGTGACCGCGCTGCGGTTCGGGGAGGGTGATCATTTCCTGGAAGAAGCCATTGACCTGACGGACTGTGTCAGGGATGGCGTGGCTTCCTTCACGCTTCCAAAGGGGCAGTGGCGGGTACACGTTCTGTACCATACCAGGACGGACGGGGGAAATGACACCTACATCAATATGATTGACGGGGTCTCGGCCCACACGCAGATCGAAGGCGTCTACGAGGCACATTTTGAACACTATCCGGAGGAATTCGGAAAGACCATCGCCGGATTTTTCTCTGATGAGCCCCAGTTCGGGAATATCAGTGATCAGTGCTTTGATACAAAGCTGGGCAAGCCGAAGATGCCCCTGCCCTGGAGCGATGAGCTGGAGGACATGCTCACGTCGATCTACCATGAGGAACTGCACAAGGTGCTCCCCTTCCTGTTTGCAAAGAGTGCGGAACAAAAGGCCGGCCCCCAGATCCGCTATGATTACATGGATGCGGTTTCGAAGCTTTACGCGAAGCATTTCTCCCGCCCCATCGGTGCGTGGTGCCATGCCCACGGCGTGGAATACATCGGGCATGTGGTGGAGGACAATGGCGTCCACAGCCGCCTTGGGCTTGGGGCAGTCCACTGGTTCCGGGCAATGGAAGGCCAGGATATGGCAGGTATCGATATCATCGGCGGGCAGTATTTCTTCGGGGCACCCGTGCAGGAGCGCGCGGCCATGACACCGTGCGACGGGGAATTTTTCCACTATGCACTCGGGAAGCTCGGCGCGTCGGGAGGCCATCTGGATCCGAAGAAGAAGGGGCGCGCCATGTGCGAGCTGTTCGGCGCCTATGGATGGAGCTTCGGCGTGCGTGACATGAAGCATCTGCTGGATCATCTGCTGTCCAAGGGGATCAACCACCTGGTGCCCCATGCATTCTCCATGGCTGAGTATCCTGACCACGACTGTCCGCCGCATTTCTACGCTGGCGGCCATAACCCGCAGTTTGCGTACTTCGCCCACCTGATGAAGTACGCAAACCGCATGTGCGGCCAGCTGAATGGGGGCATCCATGTTCCTTCTGTTGCCGTACTCTATGATGCGGAGCTGGACTGGACAGGCGATGCGATGCCGATGCAGAAGGTCTGCCGGATTCTGACGGAAAATCAGATCGAGTTTGATATCGTGTGCCTTGACATGCTGAGGAACCTGAAGGACTGGCAGGGGAGCATGGAAGACGGAAAGCTGATCCTGAATGGGATGCCCTTTGAGGCGCTTCTTGTCCCGGGCGCGGAATATGTGCCGGAGGGTCTGGTTGATTTCGCCAGAGAGAATCCGGACTTCCCGGTCTGGTTTGTGGGAAATGCGCCGGACGGGGTCTTGCGTGATGAAGGCGGAAACGCGCCGGATCTGACCTTTGTGAAGACCATGCCTGTGGTCGCCCCGGAAGACCTGGCAGGAGGACTGGAACAGATGGGGAGCAGAAGAATCTTTCCGGAGCCATCCTTCCCGCAGCTGAATGTATACCATTACCGGAAGGAAGGTGAGGTTTTCTTCCTGATGAATGAATCGCCGGACCTGACGTTCGACGGCATGCTCTGCCTTCCCGCAGGGAAGCATCTTGCGCTCTATGATGCCTTCCATGACCGGTATGAGGCACTGGAACCCTGCAAGGATGGTATTCATGACTGTAATGAGGCACTGGAAAGCCATGCGGATGGCTGTGATGGGCAGAAAAACAGACAAGGAGCCAGCCGGGCGGACAGAGGGGTGAAGGTACACCTTGTCCTGGAGCCGGGGGAAAGTCTTTTGATCCGTGAGACAAAGGAGAGCGCCCTTCCAAAGCACATTTTTGACCGGCAAAAGCAGGAAGCCTCAAATGGAAGGATTGATCTGTCCGAAGGGTGGGATGTGACCTGTGCGAAAGCCGATGGGGAGGTGGTGCTTGGGTACCATGAAGACGGGCTGCTTCGCCCCGTCAGCGAAAGGCTTCCGAAGTTTTCCGGGATCATCCGCTATGAGAAGGAGTTTTCTTTGGAGGATGTGCCTCAGCATGCCTGCTTCCTCGCGCAAAGCGTATATGAAGTGATGCACCTGAAGATCAACGGCAGCTGCGCAGGAAGAAAGCTCACGCCGCCATACCAGATCGACATCAGCGGCATGCTCAGGAAGGGACCAAACAGGATCTGCGTGGAGGTGGCGACTACTCCGGCCCGGGATCAGCTGAACTATCCGATGCCGCCCTTTGACTTTACGCACGAGGTATTGGAGGCCACCGGGATGTTTGGGAAAATCGAAGTCTTCTCGTATGACGTGTGATCGATTCCTGCGAGACAGGTGGTTCATTCTCGTATGAAATGTGTTTTATCAGGTTTGAGAACGGCGGCAGGGCAAAGCCCTGCCGCCGTAATACTTGTTTATTCAATCGAAATAAAAGGCAAAGACTGTATCTGATTATGTGCAAGGAAACTCATCAAACGATATGCCGGGCCGGTAGGATGGGTTCTGCCTCGTTCCCATGCTTCTACGGTTTTAACGGATACGCCGAGGTAATCCGCAAAAACATTCTGTGTCATCATGGCATGCATACGGATTTCACGGATCTGATCTTTATTTAACTCAACTACTGGATCGATTTTGTAAGTGACTGTCCGCGCAGTCCCTGTCCCTTTTGCATAATCAATTGCCTGGAGCAATCCTTCCTGAAGATCTTCAAAGAGTGTACTCATCGTGGTAACCTCCTGTCCCGTTCTGCGTCCCGAAGTGATTTCACAAGCTTTCTCAGGACTCTTTTCTCGTCATCTGTAAGGTTTTCCTGCGCCTTCTTTGTAAAGGCGGTGATAAGATATATGACTTCATATTCAGCAAAATCGGTATAACAAATGCGTACGCTGCCGCTTTTTCCGCGATTCTCTAACGGGAATCGAACCTTCCTGATTCCACCGGTCCCTTCGATGACCGGGCCGGATTCAGGATCCTTTAACAGCATAGTCTGAAGACGGATCAAGTCGTTATCAGTAAGGCCAATTTCCGACCAACGCTTCGTGAACAACGGTATTTCGATAAATGTTCGAGTCATTCTGGAACCTCCAGGATATCTATTGGTAATATTATATACCCTATTTTGTAGGGTAGCAAGAGACGACTTTTATTCCGATATTACCGGTAATACAGAAAACATAGAATCATGTAGTAGTGTTTCATATGCGTCTTCCAGTGATAAGTTACACTCCAGCTACGGCGACTGACGGCACTGCGAGCCAGTGACAGCGTTTAGCACCGACCGCGCCGGCAGACGAGACCTGGAGCGAAGCGTAGACGCGCACTCACAGGTCAGTCTGCTGGCAGGGATGTGACTAGTAAATCTTCCGGAAAAATGGGTTGAGGAAATGATCAGGGATCTTTCCGTTTTGTGGATTTCGTGGTATCTTTGACAATGGTGTGCTTCTGGAGGGAGTGCACGGCTCCGTAATCCGCAGAACCAGGCATGCGGATCGGAGTATAAGGCAGAATGAGTGGGAGCAGAGCCTGAAAATCCCATACCCCGGAAATCCGGTACGGAATTCAATATGACGGCGCGTTCAGGCCGGGAGAAGTAAAGAAGAACATGAAAATACTGGCTATTATCGTATTTATCGCAATGTATGTGCTGATGACAGTGTTTATGTCTAAGCGCCTCTATATCGTATTCGGCGCAGCAGCTATCCTTCTGGTTACAGGGATTCTGCCGCTGTCATCGATTCCGGGGGCAATCAACTGGAATGTGCTTCTGATGATCGCCGGAACCATGATCCTGGTGGAATTTTTCATCGGGTCGAGGATGCCGAACTTCATGGCGGATGTGCTCCTTGATAAGTCGCCTACGGTCATGTGGGTCATTATCCTGATGTCGCTGTTCGCCGGTTTCATTTCCGCGTTTGTGGATAATGTGGCGACTGTACTGATGGTCGCACCCGTCGGGATCGCGGTCTGCAAAAAGCTGAAGATCTCCCCGGTGCCGATGATCCTGTCGATCGCGGTATCTTCCAATCTTCAGGGAGCCGCGACATTGGTCGGCGATACGACCTCGATTATGCTGGGCGCTTACGCCAACATGGATTTCCTTTCTTTTTTCTGGATGAAGGGGCGGCCGGGCATATTCTTTGCGGTGGAGCTGGGTGCTTTGATGACAGTGCCTGTCATGATGATCCTGTTCCGCAAATTCCGGCAGCCGGTTAGCGCAAAGGAGTATACAAAGGTAGAATCATATGTCCCGACGGTTCTGATCGTCCTGATGGTGGTGCTTCTGGTCAGCGCTTCGTTCATCAAGAATAAGCCTGACGTGACGAATGGGCTGGTCTGCTGCGCGCTTGCAGCCGTTGCCATGATCTGGGATGCTGTCAGGACGCATAAGGCGGAGGGAAGCCTGCGTGCAATCAAAGCGGTTGACTGTGAGACGCTTCTGCTTTTGCTGGGACTGTTTCTGGTGATCCAGGGCATTACGGAGGCAGGGATCATTGCTGATGTGGCAGATGCGATCGCCTCTGTCGGCGGGAAGAATATGTTCCTGCTTTACACGATCATCGTATGGGTATCGGTTCTGGTCTCCGCATTTGTGGACAACATCCCCTATGTGGCAACCATGCTGCCGGTGATCCAGAGCATTACAGCCACCTTAGGGGTTGAGCCTTACCTTTTATACTTTGGCCTGCTGACAGGCGCGACGCTGGGCGGCAACCTGACGCCCATCGGCGCATCCGCCAACATCACTGCCACCGGCCTTCTGAAGAAAGAAGGATATCAGACCTCCTTCAAGGATTTCATGAAGATCGGCGTGCCGTTCACACTGACGGCGGTCTTTTGCGGATACCTGTTCATATGGTTTGTCTGGCATTGAGGGGCTGCGGTCTGTAACTATTCCGGGGCGGACCAGAGGTTCAGGTCGGAGGCGTAGTCTCCGTTGTCGACCCAGCGTGTCCGGAGGGACTCGTCTGAATATAGTTCATACCCGTCCGGCAGGGAGATGGAGACGGGATCTCCCTTCAGTGTGGTGAGGGAGAATACCTGCTCCTGGTCTGTGCCGGGATCGAGTGTGAGGGTTACCTTCCGGAGATATTCCGCCTCCCAGGCAGCGCCGGGCATCAGATGCCGGAGCAGGCCCTGACAGCCGTTTTCCACAAAAGAGGACATGCCCGTATCATAGGAATAGGTGATGCTGCGGACATCCTTCACAGTGTGCGCGTCCTCATGCAGGCTGACCTGCGCCAGCTGCACATCCGTCGTGGCAGGATCCAGAACATAGAGGCAGGTGTAGAAGCCGTCTTCGGAGGGATCATCCAGCCCAAGCCTTTGGATCGAGGAATCCGTCAGCTGCGTGATGACATAGACCGCATCCCGGGACCGGCAGAGCTTCAGCAGCGGCTCGTCCTTCGTATCCTCATCGATCGTGACCGGGGCATTTTCCGGATCCCGGTAGGGGGTGCCGGATGCGTTCAGGAAGCAGATCACATGCATGGTTTCGGTATAGTCTGCCACGCAGCTGTTTCCGTTGTAAATGAGCTGGCGCAGCTCTTCCAGCCCCGGGGTCCAGTCGTCGGAGTAATAGATCAACGGATCCTGATAAGAACAGCTGTACTCCTTCCAGGCATCCGCGCTCTCATCAAAGAGTCTGTACGAGGTGGAAATGTTTTCGTGCCGCGCCCACAGTTTTTTTGCTGTGTTCGCCTCGCAAAGCTCTTCCATCAGCGCATCCCGCTCATCCGCGCTCATCAGCGCAGCCTCTCCATCCGGCGTGTCCTTCTCAATCCCATCCAGAATACCGATGGGGACCTCATAGACCATCTCCGTCTCCAGAAGCCCCGGAATCCCGGATTCCGTCTCAGTCTCATCAGCAAAGCCGTTATCCCCGGACAAGGGAGAGAACGGATCGGAGACAACCAGATCCTGTACCTCCTCCACGCTCTGCGCCGGAGCTTCCTCGATTTGCAGGGGAGCTTCCGTGCTTTGTGCCGGAGCTTCCGTGCTCTGCGCTGCCGCGCGATCAGGGGCTGCAGCCGCCAGGACAGCTGCTGCGATCAATATGGATCGAAGCGGATGCATCATTTTTCCCTCCTTCGTCGAAACCACGATTCTCTGTAGAAAGTGTATCACATCCACGCAAAAACAGGTATAATGATGTACTATGAGGGAGGCGGGATGCACAAGCTTCTGCCGTTTCGTTGGCGGAGGTGTGGGATAAACAAGCTTTTGCCGACGACGCGGTCAGGGTGTGGCTTGAAACCAGCTTCCGGAAAGGGGAAGGATGAAGCAGATCAGGACCGTAGATGCGGTGGGGCATGTGCTCTGCCATGATATGACACAGATCATACCCGGGAAGTTCAAAGGCCCCGCGTTCCGGAAGGGGCATGTGGTGACGAAGGAGGATATTCCGGTTCTCCTGAGCATGGGCAAGGAGTCATTGTATGTCTGGGAGAAGACGGAGGGGATGCTGCACGAGGATGAGGCGGCGGCGGTCCTAAGGGATCTGGCGATGGGCCCGCATATGACAGCGGGGGATGCGTCGGAGGGGAAGATTGAACTGAAGGCTGCCTGCGACGGCCTGTTTAAGGTCAACTCCCGGGCACTTCGTACCATCAATGCAACCCCGCAGATGATGATCGCGACACGTTTCGGGAACACCCCGGTCAAAGCGGGGGACAAGCTGGCCGGAACCCGCATCATTCCTCTTGTGATCGAAAAAGAGAAGATGGATGTCCTGGTCCGGAAGACATACGAGGTGACCCATGGCGCTCCGGTCCTGGAGCTGAAGCCCTATGTCCATAAGAAGGTCGGGATTGTCACGACCGGGTCAGAGGTGTATCATGGCCGGATCGAGGATCAGTTTACTCCGGTGCTTCTTCGGAAGCTGGAGGAATTCGACACGGAGCTGGTCGGGCATAAGGTGACCGATGACCATGCGCAGATGACGAGTGACGCGATCAGGTCTTTGCTGGATGCAGGCGCGGATGTCATTCTGTGTACCGGCGGGATGAGCGTGGATCCGGATGACCGCACTCCGCTGGCAATCCGCAATACCGGCGCCGACATCGTCACGTATGGTGCACCGGTTCTTCCGGGTGCTATGTTCCTGCTGGCGTACCTTCCCCATGCTGAGACAGCTTCTTCCGGCTGCGGCCGGGTGATCTGCGGCCTGCCCGGATGCGTGATGTACGCAAAGCGTACCATTTTCGATCTGCTGCTGCCAAGGATCATGGCAGATGATCCGATCAGTGAGGAAGAGATCTATGCGTTGGGGGAGGGCGGCCTGTGCCTGGGCTGCGGGACATGCACTTATCCGGACTGCAGCTTTGGAAAGGGAAGGATCTGACCCTCCGGTATCAAAGGCAGGGCTGCAAAAATGACTGTTCAGAACGCAAAGCCTTTCTCGCTGAGGATAGCGCTGAATCGTAACATACAGAGAACTGACACAAGAGAAGGAGAACTACCCAAATGCCGTGCACAACAATTCTTGTGGGAGCAAAGGCTTCTTATGATGGCTCCACGATGATTGCCCGAAACAGTGATTCCGGATCAAACGCGCCTCTGGAAAAGAAGAAATTCATCATATTTAATCCCCAGGATCAGCCCCGGCTATACAGGAGCGTCCTGTCGAAGGTTGAGATCCCGCTTCCGGAGAATCCGATGCGTATCAGTGCAACCCCGAACGCAGTGGGGGCGGATGTCAGAGGACTGTGGTCATGCTGCGGCGTGAATGAAGCGAATGTCGCAATGACTGCCACCGAGACGATCACTTCCAATGAGCGCGTGGATGCCGCGGATCCTCTGGTTATATATGATCCTGCGCACCCGGATGTGCCAGGGGGCATCGGGGAAGAGGACATGGTCAATATCGTGCTTCCCTTTATCCGCAGCGCGCGGGAAGGTGTCATGCGGCTGGGGGCGCTCCTGGAGCAGTATGGTACCTATGAGAGAAATGGAATCGCATTTTCAGACAGAGATGAGATCTGGTGGCTGGAAACCATCGGAGGGCATCATTGGATGGCCCGGCGTGTGCCGGATGACTGCTATGCGGTCATTCCGAACCAGCTCGGGATCGACTGCCTGGATCTGGAGGACGCCATGGGCGCGCAGAAGGATTTCATGTGCAGCGCGGATCTGAGGCAGTTTGTGGAAAGCAATCATCTGGACCTGGCGACGGAGGAGGGGGATAAGGCATTGCTCGACACACGCCTTGCGTTCGGAAGCCATTCCGATGCGGATCACTCCTACAATACGCCGCGTGCGTGGTACATGCTGAGGTATTTCAACCCGCGCAGCATGGTCTGGGACGGTCCCGATGCGGACTATGCGCCGACGGACGATGACCTGCCGTGGTGCATGACCCCGGAGCGGAAGATCACACCCGAGGATGTGAAGTATATTCTGTCCTCCCATTTTCAGGGAACGCCTTATGACGCTTATGCAACCCATGGGGATATGAGCCGGCGCAATATGTACCGCTCTATCGGGATCAACCGGACCGAGACCTTGAGCATGGTGCAGATCCGCCCGGATCTTCCGGATGCGTGCAGGGCGCTCCAGTGGGTTGCGTTTGGCCCCAATGCCTTTAACGCGATCGCGCCGTTTTATCCGAACGTATCGAAGACCCCGGACTACCTTGCCTGTGTGCAAGGCCGTGTCACGACCGACAGCTGGTATTGGGCAAGCCGCGTGATCTCTGCCCTGGCGGACGCATCCTGGGCCACGAGCCGCTACATTATCGAGCGTTATGCCTTTGCGGTGCAGTCAAAGACGCGCCGTGTGATCCTAGAAACCGATGAGAAGATCAGGGCGTTGGCGGAAGCAGGAAAAGCGGAGCAGGCGGAAAGAGGGAAAGCAGCCCAAAGTGCAGGAGATGTGCGGCCTGAGGATCCGGCGCAGCCGGTCCTGGAGGAGGCCAACGGTCAGGTGGCCAGGATCCTGCGCGAGGAGGCGGACCGTGTCCTGGAGGAGGTTCTGGAGGAAGCGACTGCATGCATGACAAACCATTATGACCGGGCTGACGTCTGAGACGGTTAAGGATCTGTCATGAATTACCCGGGGAAGGAAAGAGCGGGAAGATGGAGTTCACGCATTTTGATGAAAATGGGAATGCAGTCATGGTGGACGTCACGCAGAAGGACGTGACCGACAGGATGGCAGCCGCTGAGGGATACATTCGTGTCAGCGGAGAATGCTTCCGCCGGATCATGGAGGGCGGCATCCAGAAGGGAGATGTGCTTGGCTGCGCCAGGATTGCGGGAATCATGGGGGCAAAAAAGACTCCTGATCTGATTCCCCTGTGCCATCTCCTGAACCTGACAAGGGCTGCGGTGGATTTCGAACCGGATGCCGCAAGATGCCTGATCCGTGCGGTCTGCACGGTCCGCTGCCAGGGCAGGACGGGAGTCGAGATGGAGGCATTGACAGGCGTGTCTGTTGCGCTGCTTACCATTTATGATATGTGCAAGGCAGTGGATAAGGGGATGGAGATCGGAGGGATCCGTCTCCTGCATAAAGAAGGAGGAAAATCGGGCGTATATGATGCAGGCCGGAATCCGTTATAAATCACACCCTGGCCGGCGGGAAGCCTGCAGCAGGCATGCTTTGCTTTCTGTGGAATGCCTTTGATTCCTGCGGCGTGTGATTGATCTGCAGCGCCTGAGGATAACTTGATGATGAATATACTTACAGATTTGCTCCGGAATCCGGTATTCCTGTCGGCGGGAGCTTCCTGGCTTGCGGCGCAGGTGTCAAAGATTATTTACGAGTCGGTTCGGAATGGGTTCAGCGTGCACCGCCTTGCCGGAGGCGGGGGGATGCCGAGTTCCCACTCCGCGACAGTCACCGGGCTTGTGGTGGGGTGCCTGCTGACCGGGACGGCCAGGAGCCCTGAATTTGCCGTATCCCTCTTTCTGGCCATGATTGTCATCTATGACGCGATGGGAGTGCGGTATGAAACCGGGCAGCAGGCAAAGATCCTGAACGCGATGCGCAGGAGAGAGATCGAAGAAGGCCGGGAGCCGCTGTTTGACAAGCCGCTGGATGAAAAGATGGGGCATACACTTCCGGAGGTCATTGTGGGTATTCTGGTGGGGATCGCGGCATCGCTCCTCATGTGCCTGTGGGCGGCGCCCCTCATCGACCGGGTATTGCCGTAACGGGCTTCGGTGCTTTGGCAGCATAAAGACAACGAGAGTGAGATTCAGAAAGGGGTGAGAGAAAGTGAATTCAGAGGCAACCTTCTGGCTGGTCGCCATGGTGATCTTCCTGATTCTGGAAATGGCCACGATCAGTCTCGTATCGATCTGGTTTGTGGGCGGAAGCCTCGCCGCGTTCCTGGTTTCATTCGCCGTGCGCAAGCCCTGGGTAGAGGTACTGGTATTCCTTGGCGTTTCACTGGCACTGCTGTTTTTGATCCGTCCCCTCGCGAGGAAATTTTCTGTGAAGAAGAAGGATCAGATCAGGAGCGGTGCCCAGGCACTGGTGGGCAAACGCGCGGTCGTGACGGAGCAGATCGATAATCTTCACGCGACAGGCTCCGTCCAGGTGAACGGCCAGTACTGGAGCGCAAAGTGTCTGGATGATGAGGAAAAGATCGAAAAAGACAGCGTCGTCATCATCCGGGAAGTGGATGGGGTCAGGCTTGTCGTTGAGAAACTGATCCGGCAGTGAAACAGGGGGAAGTGACAGGAACACTGAAACAGGTGAAAGTGACAGGAACATTGAAACAGAGGTAATATAACAGGAACATTGAAACAGGTGAAGTGAACAGGGGTAATGTGACAGGAACATTGAAACAGGAGATGTGATGAAAGGGGGAAGCAAATGAAAATGAGTATCGGATTGTTGGTTGGAATCATACTGGTGATACTGATCGTATGGATCATTATGACAAGCATCCGGATCGTCCCGCAGGCGACTGCCGTGATCGTAGAACGGCTTGGCGCGTATCAGGCGACGTGGGATGTCGGGCTCCATCTGAAGATGCCGTTTATCGACCGTATCGCGAAGCGGGTCACCCTGAAGGAACAGGTCGTTGACTTCCCTCCGCAGCCGGTGATCACGAAGGACAACGTTACGATGCAGATCGATACGGTTGTGTTTTTCCAGATCACGGATCCGAAGCTTTACACTTACGGCGTTGAGAATCCGATCATGGCCATCGGCAACCTGACCGCAACCACGCTCAGGAACATTATCGGTGAGATGGAACTGGACGAGACGCTTACCTCGCGTGAAGTCATCAACACAAACATGCGTGCCACGCTGGATCAGGCGACGGATCCATGGGGAATCAAGGTCGGCCGTGTCGAGCTGAAGAATATCATCCTTCCGGACGACATCAAGAACTCCATGGAGCGGCAGATGAAGGCAGAGCGTGAAAGGCGTGCCGCCATCCTGACGGCGGAAGGCGAGAAGAAATCCGCGGTCCTGAAGGCGGAGGGAAAGAAGGAATCCGCTGTCCTTGAGGCGGAAGCGGAGAAGGAGGCTGCCATCCTCCGCGCGGAGGCGGCAAAGGAAAAGATGGTCCGTGAGGCCCAGGGCCGCGCGGAGGCGATCCGTACGACGCAGCAGGCGACTGCAGACGGCATTCGCATGATCAAAGAAGCCGGAGCGGATCAGGCTGTGCTGGCACTCAAGAGCCTGGAGGTCTGGCCTACCGTTGCAAACGGAAGGGCGACAAAGATCATTATCCCCAGCGAGATCCAGAATATCGCAGGCCTGGTGCGGTCGATCCAGGAGGTAGCGTCAGATTCCGGAACCGAGGCGGGAAATGAAGAACCTGCGTAAAGGAGTTCAGGACAGCCCGAAGCACTGGCTGCTGATGGCGTATGCAGGTGTAAATGAAGCGGTAAACCCTACGGAGGAATATAGAAGAAAATGAGTTTACAAGGACGCAGCTTTCTGACACTGAAGGATTTCACGCCGGATGAGATCATGGAGATGATCGACCGTGCTGCCGAGCTGAAGGCAATGAAGAAGGCACACCAGCCGCACCGTAATCATGAAGGGAAGAATATCGCACTGATCTTTGAAAAGACCAGCACCAGGACCAGGTGCTCCTTTGAGGTGGCAGCCCATGACCTGGGCATGCAGGTTACGTACCTGGATCCTTCCGGATCGCAGATCGGAAAGAAGGAGAGCATCGCGGACACAGCCAGGGTGCTTGGACGCATGTATGACGGGATCGAGTACAGGGGCTACGGACAGGAGATCGTGGAGGAGCTGGCAAAATACGCCGGAGTCCCCGTCTGGAACGGCCTGACCAATGAATACCATCCCACACAGATGCTTGCGGATATGCTGACAATCCGGGAGCATTTCAAAGACCTGAAGGGCCGGAAGCTGACTTACATGGGAGATGCCCGCTACAATATGGGCAACTCCCTGTTGATCGTATGCGCAAAGCTGGGGCTTCATTTTACCGCGTGCACCGCGCAGGAATATTTCCCGGCGCAGGAGCTGGTGGAGCAGTGCCAGGCATGGGCGCAGGAATCCGGCGGGAGCATCACCCTGACCCAGAGCGTCGAGGAAGGCTGCGCAGGCGCCGATGTCATTTATACGGACGTATGGGTTTCCATGGGCGAGCCGGCTGAAGTGTGGGAGGAACGGATCCGTGTGCTGAGCCCCTACCAGGTCAACTCCCATGTCATGGCACTCGCCGGGCCGGAGGCTGTTTTCATGCACTGCCTGCCTGCGTTCCATGACCTGAACACAACGATCGGGAAGCAGATCCATGAGAAGTACGGCCTGACTGCCATGGAGGTCACGGACGATGTGTTTGAATCTAAGCAGTCCATTGTATTTGATGAGGCAGAGAACCGCATGCATACGATCAAGGCGGTCATGGATCTGACATTATGAAAAGCAGGTACATGCCATCGGAAGAATACCGGAGAAAGCTGCGCAGCCGGCATCTGCTGGAGGGTTTCTGCCTGATCAATGCGGCGCTCATCTTCCTTCTCACCCTGGTCTATGCGCTGGACATCAACCGGGATCTGTGGCTGCCGGGATTGATCGCAGTCCTGGGCGGGATCATGAATTATGCGCTTTCGATCCGGGGAATCCTGGTAAAGTCATGGCTTGAGATCATTGGCTTTTTCATCGCAGGCAGCATTTGCTTTGGGCTGCTGGCGTATCTGAACTGGACCTGAGGGCGTGCTGCCTGTCCTTTTCTTCGTTCATAGGATCTGCTCAGGAATAACTGCTCATTCTGCCTGTCTTTTTCTCCGGCTGCAGGTCGCGAAGTTTGGCTGCATATCAGGTAAACGAAAGGGCTTTCGAATGGATAGTAAAAATGAGATCCTCCGTGCATTGCGGGAATGCAGGGGGTCTGTCTCAGGCCAGGAGCTGAGTGAACAGCTGGGAATCTCCCGCACGGCGGTCTGGAAGCATATCCGCGCGCTGCAGGAAGAAGGGTATGCCATTGAAGCTGCCAGCAAAAAGGGATACCGGCTTGTGGGCGTGCCTGATACGATCGCCGCAAGGGAGGTCGGAAGCCGTCTGAATACAAAGCGGATGGGAAAGACGATCTATTATTTCGAGACGATCGACTCCACCAACCAGTACGCCAAGCGGATCGCTGAAGGGGAAGGATCCCCTGGCCGGGGAAAGGGCGGAATGCGTCCGGCCAATGACGGCATGGCTGATGCGTTCAGTGCGGGAGACATTGCTCAGGCACTTGCCAGGGATGGCACGCTCATCATCGCAGATGAGCAGACTGCAGGAAAGGGAAGATCGGGACGGCACTGGGTCACCCCGCCGAAGGAAGCAGTCGCATTTTCCCTGATCCTCAGGCCAGAGCTTGCGCCGGAGCGGATCTCCATGGTCACCCTGGTCATGGGACTTGCAGTGGCGGATGCCTTCCGCTCCCTCTACGGGATCGACGCAGGCATCAAGTGGCCGAACGATATTGTTGCAAAGGGAAAGAAGCTGTGCGGGATCCTCACGGAAATGAGCGCGGAGATCGGGGAGGTTCACTATATCGTGATCGGTGTCGGGATCAATGCGAACCTGACCGCTTTCCCTGAGGAGATCCGCTTCATTGCCACGAGCCTGAAGCTGGAGACGGGGAAGGATATCAACCGTGCGGAGCTGATCGCGAAGGTGATGGAGAATTTTGAACGTCTGTATGAGGTGTTCGAGAAAAGCGGCAGCCTGAAGGAACTGAAGGATGCCTATCAGGCAGTGTGCATGAATGTGGACCGGCCCGTGCGGGTGCTGGACCCGAAGGGCGCATACACGGGGACGGCCCGCGGGATCGACGACGAAGGCAATCTCATCGTTGAGACCGGGGAAGGAGCCTGCCGCAAGGTATCCTCCGGAGAAGTATCTGTACGCGGGATCTACGGGTATGTGTAATATAGATAGGGTATTGAAGATCAATAATGACGCAAGAGAGTAATCAGCCCAAAAAAGGCAACGAGGTGGTTCTGTGCGCTGCCAGCGCCTATGAACAGAAATATTATTTTAACGGCTCCTTCAGCCAGATCCCCGGCGAGGTAAAAGACCAGCTGCATATTATCTGCGTATTGTTTACCGAGGATATCGGCGGGATCATCCTGTTCGTGTTCGACGAGGAAGGGCATCTGCAGATCCGGACCCAGGCAAAGGATTCGGATTACAATTATGATGAGATCGGGGCCGCTCTTGAGGTGAAGGAGATCCAGAGGACGCGCAGGGACATGCTGAATGGGCTGGAGCTCTATTACAGGGCTGTCTTCCTGCATGAAAGCCTGGAGCTTGAGGCATGGCAGCTGGAATAGCAGGTTTCGGCAGCAGGCGCTTCGGTCTGTCCTTGGGATCTGTCGCGAAATAACCTGCACATCTTGCTTGTCTTTTCATCCGATTGCACAGCTCAAAAATCAATCACATAGTTAGGATCTGTTACAGAATAACTTGTACATCTGACTTGTCCAAACGCTCATCT
>CAMJIC010000032.1 GCA_946405675.1 uncultured Clostridia bacterium | reverse complement strand
GCTACGCGAGGACATAAGCGCGAGCGGCCCTCCGACGCAATCCATAGCCTGACCGACCGGGCAGTGAACTGTGACCTGGCCAGGGTGTGACTTGTAACCTGGCGGGGGTGTGACTTGTAACGAATCGGGACACATCGTTGCGGCAGAGTCTTTCTTGCGATATAATGTCATCAAATTTAATGCCATCAAATTTAGTGCCACCACACATAACGAAAGGAGTGTTTCTCATATGTGGGCTTTTGCGATCCTGGCGGCTCTTGTTCTTCTTGCCGTCCTGCTGTGCCTGATCTACCTCTCATTCCGCACGGCCCGGTTCCCTTTCATTCAGACCGTTTCCGGCGGCAGAAAGAAGATTGCGGTGCTGTTCGCCCTCGCCATCTACGCAGTCGTCAGTTCGCTGCTCTATCTGAGGCTCAATCCTGTCAATGCGGTGATCTGCATCGTCCATCTGGGCGGGTTCTGGCTTCTGAGCGAGCTTGTCTTCCTGATTATCCGGAAGACCACGGGACGTTTTCCGGAATCTTCCGCGAAATCTCAGGCGAAGGGCCCCGGCATCTGGCTTCCGGGAACCTGCGCGATTATTTTCACCATTATCTACATGACCATAGCATGGTATCTGTGCACCCATGTCTGGGAGAAGGATTACACCTTTGAAAGTGAGCGTCTGAAGGGGGATCTTCGGATCGTACAGATCACGGACTCCCATGTGGGCGCTACCTTCGACGCCCAAGGCTTTCATGACCATATTCTCAGGATCAACGAAGTGCATCCCGACATTGTCGTGGTCACGGGGGATTTTGTGGATGATGATACCACGAGGGACGACATGATCGGCAGCTGCGAAGCCCTGGGTGACCTGAAGACCAAATATGGTGTCTTCTTCAGCTATGGCAACCATGACAAGGGATACTTCAACGATGAGGCCAAGGGTTGGAACAATCAGGATCTGTGTGAGAATCTGGAAAAGAATGGCGTGAGGATCCTGCAGGATGAATCGGTTCTGATCGACGGCCGCTTCTACGTGGTCGGGCGGCAGGACAAATCCGAAGAGATGCGCGGCGGCTCCCGCATGACGCCAGCCCAGCTGATGGACGGACTCGATCCCGGCCTGTATAAGATCGTCATGGATCATCAGCCCCTGGAATATGACGAAGAAGCCGCAGCCGGCGCTGACCTGGTGCTGAGCGGACACACCCACGGCGGCCAGTTCTTCCCGTTCAATCAGATCGGCGTGCTCACCCGGTCTTACGACCGAAGCTACGGGCATGAAAGGCGGGAACACACAGATTTTATTGTCAGCTCCGGAATCGCGGACTGGTCCCTGATCTTCAAGACCGGCTGCAAGTCCGAATTTGTGGTGGTGGACGTGCATGGAACGTGACGACTGGCAGACTTCAGCCATAACGCAAAAACCATGTCATTAAAAAAATAAAAGAGACGGAAGACCGTCTCTTTTACTTTACATTCTGTAAGGAGGGCTTAGGATCTGTTACAGAATAACTTGTACATCTGACTTGTCCAAACGCTCATCTGCTGCGTTGGAAAGCCTCGCCGTAGTTAGTCTGCCGCTCTCCCTGCCAGGTCGCTCACGATGGAAACGCCGGTATGTGCATAAGGGATCAGCGTTGCCTGCAGGGCATGATACAGATCCGGCTTGCCCGGCCATACGGTTTCAAGCAGCTCATTGTTCCGGTCAAGCTGCTCGAACCAGGAGCCGTGTACATGATCCGCCACCTTCTCATCCAGATACTTCAGGAAGCGCGCATAATCCTCCGCATACCTGGCATCCGAGGTCAGGCGGTAGAGCACTGCAGAAGTATTGATCGCCTCCGCCAGTGTCCAGTGCATCCGGTCATGGACGACCGGCTTCCCTTCCCAGTCTGTCGTATAGACCAGGCCGGGTGCGCCGTCCGCATTCCAGCCGTCCTTCACCGCACGTTCATAGAGGTGTTTCGATGCCTCAATGTACCAGCCGCGCCCGGAACCCATTCCGGAACCCTTACTGGCTCCAGACCCCCGGGACTGGGCGTGTCCACTGGAAACCGCACCATCCGCTGATTCTCCGGAGCCTGCACCATCCGTCGGCTCTCCTGCACCATCTGCCGGCTCTCCCGTGCCTTCCTCCGGGAAGGATGAGACGGCCCACTGCGCGATCAGCCTCGCCCATTCAATCCCATGCCCCGGCGTTGCGCCGTAAGGCTTGAAGGGATCATCCGGCTTATCTTCATTGCATGCAAGATCCGGAACCCATTCTTTGGTAAAATGCTCCGGGAGCCTCCATTCATTGGCCTTTGCCCAGCCGATGGCACGCCGGATGATCCGCCCGGCCCGCTCCCTGTACTTCTCATCGCCGGTGGCATCCGCTGTCGCAAGGAATGCCTCCACGGTATGCATATTGGCGTTCAGGCCCCGGTAATCATCCAGTACCGAGAAATCCTCATTCCAGGTGTCCGCCGTCATCCCTTCCTCTTCGTTCCAGAAATAACGGTCAAAGACATCCAGCGCATTTTCCAGAAGCTCCTTCGCCCCCGGCCGCTTCGCAGCCAGCGCGGAGGATGCCGCAAGGATCACAAACGCATGCACATAGCACCACTTTTCCGGAAGCGGCTTCCCGTCTGCCTCCACACCCAGATACCATCCTCCGTTCACCGGATCACGCAGCTCTTTGTCCAGCCCCCGCAGCATTGCGTCGATAAGCTCCTCACTTCCCTCATGCCCCAGAAAATGCCCGATCGCATAGGAATGCGCCATTCTGCAGGTGATATAGGTCTCACGCACATGCTCCTTCCAGGGACTCCCGTCCGCGCGCAGATAATAAGCCGATCCCCCCGGAGAGACGATCCCATGGCCAAACCGCAGCAGATCCTCTGTCAATGACTTCAGGAACTCCTTGTTTTCCGGTGTATCGATCCTGTATTTCGCCGGCATCTCCATCTCCATCATGACTGTTCTCCCTATTCCTCAGTTACAAGCTGTTACTCCGTTACAGGCCTCACCTGCTGACTGCCCCGCCGGGTGGCATGTGGTATGCAGCCTCGCTCAAGGCTGCCTGCCTCTCACCACAAACTCTCTTCTCGTCTTCTTGGCCTCATACAGCTGCGCGTCCGCACGCTCGACCAGCTTCTCCCAGTCCTCGATCCTCCGCACCTTTCCAACCGCAAACCCGGCTGATATCTCCACATAGTACGGCAGGTCAGAGCTCTCATTGAACCGGTCACATAATTCGCGGATCCGTGTGAGCTGGGCTGCGATCTGCTCTGAGGTCATATCCACGCAGTAGGAAATGAATTCGTCGCCGCCGAACCTTCCCAGGATCTGCCTCGGCGCGCCCTCCGCATTTTTGTCATTTTCCTGCACTCTCGCACCGCCATTTTCCGGATGAGGCTGGAAACTCTCTGCATTCGTATCGTTTCCCTGACCCGGCTGGAAGCTTCCGGCTCCTGCTTCCCTGACCACCTCACGCAGGATATCTGCGGCTGCCTTCAGTGCCATGTCTCCTGCCTGATGCCCAAACCGGTCATTGATCTGCTTCAGGTGATCCAGGTCTGCCAGGATCACGCCTGCCCTGCGGGACCGCCTTCCGATCATCTGTGCCCTCTCATGGATCACGCCGGCACGATTATTCAGCCCGGTCAGGGCATCCGTCCTTGCCAGCGCCTGAAGCTCCGCCCGGTAGCGCTTCTGCTGCGCCCAAAGATCCATATACCTGAGGCTCGTCCCGATATCCAGCGACAGCATGTAGCAGAAATCAATCTTATCCGGCTCGATCATCGCATTCAGTACGCCATACTGATACTCCTCATCAAACAACAGAAAGGTCATGCCGCTGGCCATGGCACCGTAAGGCGTGGCCTCCGAAGGATTGTTCCGGTAAAGCACCGGTGCCTCATCCCAGTCATATCCTTCATATTCCTGCCCCCTCTGGCGCATGCACACAAATATTTTCTCCGGGAAATCCGGGATCGTGCCCCGCTTCACCATTAATGGGTGCTCAAACAGGCACAGATAGGAAGCCGGAGTTCCCAGGTATGCCATGAAGGAGCCCAGGGAGGTGAAAAACTGCTTCGGGTCATCCACCTCAAGCAGCATCTCCCGGTTCAGCAGAGACCCGATCCAGGAATTCAGCTGGTACTCCCTGCTGCGCTTCATGTTCTTCAAAAGCTCCTCCTGCCCGGGGCTCATTGGCTGCTCCTCCAGGTCAGGAGCCTTCTCGCACCCGCAGGAGCAGCGGCGGATAAACGGGACAGGAATCCTCTTTGAAAATGCTTTCTCTCCGCGCAGCATCTTCAGGGCGCTGTCTACCGCGGCATGGGAAAATGCATCATAGTCCTGCCTCGCTGTCGTCAGGGGCGGGTCCATATACCGGGCCATCAGCATGTCATCAAACCCGGTGACAGCAATGTCCTTTCCGACCACAAGGTTCCGCCTGGCCAGGACCCGGTAGATCGATACCGCCATCTCATCATTGGCGGAAACGATGGCCTCCAGCTCGGGCGCACGGTCCAGCAGCTGCTCCACGCTCTCATCCACATGCTCTGAATAATCTCCCTGGGCGACATACTCCTCACGGAAGGGAATCTCATATTTCCGGAGCATATCCATGTAGCCGGCAAACCGCTCCTCCGCGTCCCGGTTATTTTTCGGCCCGGAGACAAACCCGATCCGGCGCATCCCGTGCACCGTGATCAGATGCTCCACACAGCTGGCCAGCCCCTGCCGGTTATCCGCGATCAGGCTGATCCCGTCCCCATGCACATGATCCGTCTCCATCAGGATCGTCGGGATGTTCGGCGTATGCCGCAGAAACTCCTCCAGGGGAATCTCATTCTGGTAGATGGAAAGCGTTCCGGCCGATACGATCAGAACATCCAGCTTCTCATACTCACTGTACCCGCACAAAGAGGCATACTGGTAATCAAAGAGGTTGGAGCGCATGACAAAGTCCTTCATGAAGCTGGCGCTCTCCGTTCCCAGAAAGACCTGCAGCTCCACATCCTCATCCCGAAGCAGCTCCCATATCGTATAAACCAGCCGGCTTGGATGGTCTGTATGATAATTCCCAATTACAAATCCGATCCGTTTTTTCCTGGTCTCCATCAAACCTCCCTTTCGTCCGGGATTTCAAAAGTATCCATGATTCCTGTCACAATTCGTAATCACCTGTGACCCGGGCCAAACCGCTGGCAAAGTTCCCGGCAGATCATGAAGATCCCTGTCATTTCCATGATATGGATCAGCGGCACCGCGGCACTCAGATAATCATATATTTTTCGCATTTCAAGGAAATTGCCGAACCACAATACCCCAAGGATCAGGGCTGCCACGGATCCGCCCATGCCGATCAGGACGACAAGAAGCCGTGAATCCTCCCGGCTGCAGCTCCTCTTTATGAGCCGGATGACTGTCAGGACCGCAAAGAACAGGATCCCTGCAAAGCCTGCAAAAAAGGCCGCCAGTCCTGTCTTTTTGTAAAATGAGACGATCCCGCGGTCGATGTCTACGATCCGAAGCATGGCATCATCCAGACTGCTATGGGTATCCTGCCACACAAATTCCGAATTCGTGAGCTGTGACATGACAGCAATGTCCGGATAGGTTCCTGCTGCACTCTTCACCTCAGTGGCGTTCTCGCTATACAGGATCAGCGCTTTAGCCACGCCGCGCATGCGTCCCTTGCAGTACTCCAGGAATTCCGGAACCGTATAGCCCCGCGCTACCGGGGAGATATAGATCCGCTCCGTATTGCGCTTCAGGGTGCCGTCCGCGAACGCAGCCTGAAGCTCCGAATCGATTTTCCCGTAAAATGCCTCCACAGCCTGGCTTCCCTGTGCGTAGATTCCCGCGCTGTCGACCGCCTCCCGCAAAATCCAGACAAAAAGGTCACCGATTGTTTCCAGGTCACCAAGCCACAGATTCATTCTTTCAAAAATCTGCGGTTCAATGCTCTTCAGCGTCGGACTCGCATCGCAGGCTCTGTGGATCATGTCTCTGGTCACCCATGTCTCACCGATCCCGGGATCTTCAATGACAATCAGATCCTGGATGACCTTCTGGTAGTTCGATCCTGATCGATCCGTGATCTCATAAAGCCCATACCGGCTTCCGTTCACCTGACGGTAGACCAGTGCAGCGGCTGCAAGGGAAATGAGGGGAAGCAGCAACAGAATCAGCCGCACCGCGATCTCCCCCGCGCCCGCGATATGGTGGCCGTCGTCCCTTCGGTCAGACAAATCCTGCGGCATGCAGGCCGCACAGCTGTCTTCTGTCTGACGGTCTGCCTTCGCTTCCGCCAGATTCCCTGCCTCCGGCCTTCGTGTCCTGGAACCTTCCTCCTTCCGGCGGACAGCCACAGCATGAAAAAGCCAGATCACTTCGATCACGGCGCATCCGGTCACAACAGCCACAAACGGGAGGATCCAGACAGAATCCTCCTTCAGGTACCAGAACACAGGATACGCGAATACGCCCAGGATGGACCATCCGGCCATTCTGCGTATTGGGGAACCTGTATCTGCGAATCCCGATCCGGCATCTCCGGGCTTCGATCCGACATCTTCTGGATTCGATCCGGCATCTTCTGGATTCGATCCGGCATCTTCTGGATTCGATCCGGCATCCTCTGGATTCGATCCGGCATCTCCTGGATTCGATCCGGCATCTCCGCGCTTCGACACGCCATCTCCCGGGTTTCTGCACTCGTAAAGCAATGCGGCAGCGGATGCAGTGACCAGGAGCGCGAAGACAACGATATAACCGCCCCTGTACACCTTCTGGACATTTTCCTCATGGAACATGACCGGAGAGTACAGAAGAAACAGATAAAGGAGCACAGAGAATACGCGGCTTTTCAGGAATTTATGCAAAGCCAGAACTGCCAGCAGGCATGCAATGACATAGCTGCAGATCAGCCCAAAGGAATACGGGATCCCTGCAATAAAGTTCAGGCAAAGCAGCAGGGGATAGGAAACCGTTTTCGCATAGGTGGTCGAACAAAAGTCCCCCAGCCAGTTTCCCTGAAGGATGCTTAACGCATACTTCACCTGCAGCCAGTCATCATATAACGCATTCGCCTGTAAAAACAACGGTGTCCGCATGGCGAGCCATATGCGAAGCAGTGTAAGCACCACGGCCGGTGCGATTAGGATACAACGCCTGTTTCTCAAGCCCGCCTTCTCCATCTGCTGCCGGCCTCCCCGTCCGCTGACTTCCGCCATTACGCTTGTGCAGTCAGGAATGCCACATAAGCGTTCCTCGCCTCATACAGGTCTGACTTGCTCGTCACCTCCATCGGCGCATGCATGTTCAGCACAGCGATCCCTGCGTCTACCACATCCATGCCATACAGGGCGCTGATATAGGCAATGGTTCCGCCTCCGCCGATATCGACCTTTCCAAGCTCCGCCGTCTGGAAGGCAACCCCTGCATCATCCATCGCACGGCGCACCCAGGCAAAGTACTCGGCATTCGCATCATTGCTCCCGGATTTTCCGCGCGACCCGGTATACTTATTATATACGATCCCATGTCCGAAGAAGGCTGCGTTTTTCTTCTCATATGCCTCCGCGTACAGCGGATCGAAGGCAGCCGACACGTCCGAAGACAGCATCCTTGAGGAAGCCAGTGCCCTGCGAAGGCCAAGCTCGGAATACTGGCCGCAGCGATCCATCAGCTCAGCAACCGCATTTTCAAAGAAACGGCTCTGCGCGCCGGTCGCTCCGACGGATCCGATCTCTTCCTTATCTGTCAGCAGGCAGCAGGCAGTAACTTCCGGGTTCTCCACCTTGAGGAAGGCATCCAGGGAGGTAAATGCACATACTCTGTCATCCTGCCCGTAGCAGGCAATCATGCTGCGGTCAAGTCCCATATCGCGCGCCTTGCCCGCCGGAACGATCTCAAGCTCCGCAGAGAGGAAGTCGTCCTCCTCCATCCCATACTTTTCCTTCAGGATCGCCAGCACATTTTTCTTCACCAGTTCTTTGGCTTCTGCACCCTCTGCGTCTTTCTCCGCGTCCTTCTTTGTGTCTGTTCCGATCACAAGAGGCTTTGACGCGATCAGCACATCCAGGTTCTCTCCCGTGATGGCATCCCCAAGCGTCTTTGCCATCTGATCCTTGGATAAATGGATCAGCAGATCCGTGACGCAGAACACGGGATCATTCTCTTCCTCACCGATCCGCACATCCACAACCGTGCCGTCCTTCTTCGCCACCACGCCATGGATCGCGAGCGGAATCGTCGTCCACTGATACTTCTTCACGCCGCCATAATAATGCGTATCGAAAAATGCCATCTCCGTATTCTCATACAACGGCACCTGTTTCAGATCCAGGCGCGGGGAATCAATGTGCGCGCCAAGGATCCGCAGCCCCTTCTCAATCGGCTGCGTGCCCACCGTGAACAAAACCATTGTCTTCTTCATCCAGACGGCATAGACCTTATCTCCGGCTTTCAGAGACTCCCCCTTCGCCACGACCTCGTCAAGGCTGCGGTAGCCCGCCGCCTGTACCCGTTTCACAACCTCACAGACCGCTTCCCGCTCAGTCTTCACAGTTGACATAAAGCCCTTATAGTCCTCTGCAAGCGCATGCAGTTCACACAGCTGCTCCTCATTGTAGGTTGTCCACCTGTTGTCTTTTCCCATCGAATCAAATTTCTCCCTTCGTCTTTTTTCTGTTGGACTTGCCGATTCTGTATTATTCCAAGCCGGATCACCTTGAACAAGATCGCCCTAAACCAAATCGTCCTGAGCCTGACTGTCCTAAACCAACAATTCCCTTTCTAAAGGTATACACCCGTTGAAAGGCCTCTGTCCAGCCTTTCAGGAACCTGATTCAGTGTTACTCCCTGACACATGATTCTACGTTATTATCTAAGGATCCGTTCAGAAATAACTGATGATCTTGCTTGTCTATTTCTCCGATTCCCCAGGTCAAGGTTCGGTTACATAGCCCGTTTCCGCCCCAGTCCCAGGTGCTTCTATCGTTTTTTTTACCCAATCCATAATCATCTTGCTGTCCTGCAAAGCCCTGTTCACATCTTGTTCATCTAACACAAGCTCATTCGGATATCTTGGCTCTGACGCATACATCGAGATCTCTGCAGACTTTGTGATTATTTCCTCCGGAATATCGATTCCTTTATCCCGCTTCAATATATTCTTGATCTGATTGAACTGGAATTCCACACTATGCTTTTTTGCCATCCCACCCGGACTACCGTAATAGACCACCAGTGCTTTTGCGGCTTTCTCCGCCGCCTGCTGACAATGATAACATATGATGTTCAACGGTCTCGGGTACATCGGTGCAAGATTCAGATAAACCGCGCAATCGTAGTCCATCTTTGAGTATGAGAGCCACGCTTTATACTCATTCTCCTGATCTACAATGTCAATCCCGATACCTTCATCTTTTCTTCCCATGCATCTCTCCCTCCTTACACGGGCTGTTTATTCTGCTCATAGAGAAGTATGCCATATTGCTCCACTTCTCTTTCTATCATTTGTGAATAGCTGGCCCTGCGCTTTCTTTCAAATCTTGAGTTGGAGCCCACCACAATATCCACAGGTCTCTTTTTCAAATATATGGATGCCCTGTAAGCTTCCCTTGTGACCTCTGCTATATTCCTGTCATCATCAACCACAAGATAGAAGTCGTAGTCACTGTCTTCCGTATATGAACCTTTTGCAAAAGAACCGAAAAGCACGATTTTTAAGGGGGCTACTTTGCTTACAAATTCCCTCGCAAGTTCCTGTATATTTTCAACAGAAGCCTTATCGTCAATCCGCTCTAAGCCTTCCACTCCTGTCATTTCATTCTCCTCCCTTTATAAAACTCACGCTGTCACCATTGCCCACCGTTCCGGATTCCAATCCCTGCTGGATTACATCATACAGATATATTATATCAATTTCCTCCAGTTTCTTCTCAAATGGTTTTGCAATCTGTCACAAATGACGGTAATCAAGAAAGATTCTCTGTCTTGTATTGTCGAAAATGTCAATGACAGCTGACAGGCAAATGCCAATTTAAAATGAACATTTGAGGCATCTTCCTAAAAACAGATACCTCAAATGTTCATTTAGAATCCCTTCCACATCCATTTCCTGCTGCTTTCCACAGCACAAAAATGTAACTGCTGAACACTATTCAATACTGTCACATCCCGCCTGCCTTCTGCGCCTTTGAGATCATTGCCCTCTTGCGCTTCAGGGGATCCAGGATCTTCTTGCGGATCCGGAAGGATTGGGGCGTGATTTCGAGGAGTTCATCGGAGTCAATGTACTCAATAGCCTGCTCCAGCGAAAGCTTTCTTGCCGGCACAAGCTTCAGCGCTTCATCCGCGCCGGAGGACCTGGTGTTTGTCAGATGCTTCGTCTTGCAGACATTCAGCTCAATGTCCTCACTCTTTCCGCTCTGGCCGATGACCATGCCCGAATATACCTTGTCGCCCGGTTCGATGAACAGTGCCCCGCGGTCCTGCGCGTTGAACAGACCATAAGCGACCGCGACGCCGGTTTCAAACGAGATCAGGCTTCCCTGCTGCCGGTAGGCAAGCTCTCCCTTGTAGGGCGCATATCCTTCAAAAATCGTATTGATGATGCCCGTTCCCTTGGTGTCCGTCATGAAATCATTTCGAAAACCGATCAGCCCTCTGGACGGGATCAGGAATTCCAGACGCGTGCGCCCGTCATTGGTGCGCCCCATCCCCTGCAGCTCCCCTTTTCTCAGGGACAGCTTCTGAATAACCGTTCCGGAGAAATCATCCGGCACATCCACATAAGCGACTTCCATCGGCTCAAGCTTCCGTCCGCGCTCATCCGTCTTGTAGATCACCTCGGCCTTTGAAACCGCGAATTCATATCCCTCGCGGCGCATCGTCTCGATCAGCACCGACAGATGCAGCTCACCCCTGCCCGAAACCTTGAAGGTATCGGTATCCTGGGTATCCTCCACGCGCAGTGACACGTCCGTATTCAGCTCACGGTACAGACGGTCGCGAATATGGCGGGAGGTGACATATTTCCCCTCCTGCCCCGCCAGCGGGCTGTCGTTGACGCAGAAATTCATGGAAATGGTCGGCTCTTCGATCTTCTGAAAGGCGATGGCGTCCGGCGCATCCACGGCACATACGGTATCCCCGATGTGCAGATCCTCAATGCCGGAAAGCGCGACAATCGAGCCGATGGACGCCTCCTGCACGGAGACCTTCTTCAGCCCGTCAAACTCATAGAGCTTCGTGATCCGGACCTTCTCCTTCTTGGCGGCATCATGATGGTTGACAAGCAGGGCATCCTGATTGACCCGGATGGTTCCGCGGTCGATCTTGCCGATCCCGATCCTTCCGACATATTCATTGTAGTCGATGGTAGAGATCAGCATCTGCAGCGGCCCGTCCTTCTCTCCCTCCGGCGCAGGGATGTAATTCAGGATCGTCTCAAAGAGCGGGGACATGTCCTTCGGCGCATCCCCCAGACCCTGCAGCGCATACCCTTCCTTGGCCGACGCGAAGACAAACGGACAGTCAAGCTGTTCATCCGAAGCATCCAGGTCCATCAGAAGCTCCAGCGTCTCGTCCACAACCTCCTCCGGCCTTGCGCCCGGGCGGTCGATCTTGTTCACGCAGACAATGAACGGAAGATCCAGTGCCAGTGCCTTCTGCGTCACAAACCGTGTCTGGGGCATCGGACCTTCAAAGGCGTCCACCACAAGGATCACACCGTTTACCATCTTCAGGACGCGCTCCACTTCGCCGCCAAAGTCCGCATGCCCCGGCGTATCGACAATATTGATCTTAACGCCGTTATACGAAACGGCAGTATTCTTCGACAGGATCGTAATTCCACGCTCCCGCTCAATGTCGCCCGAATCCATGACCCGCTCAGCGACCGCCTGGTTCTCACGGAACACACCGCTCTGGTGCAGAAGGCAGTCAACCAACGTCGTCTTCCCATGGTCAACGTGGGCAATGATCGCAACATTCCGGATATCTTCTCTACGCATATTCTTTCCTTAATGATCTGACTGATGGAAGGATGATCTGAATCGTTTGTAACTCTTCAGGACCTGTCCGGAACAGTTACAATCGTTTTTCCATATTTTTACCGTATCCCGGCGATTCTACACCTAACCGGTAAATGAGTCAACCTTATCGCGGTCTGAAGGCGGACAACCGGACCAACCGGAAACCAATCTCAATATGGCATTCCTGCTCCACTGGGAAGTCTCCCAGATGGTGATTTGCCGATCTATAACCTCACAGATCAGATGTGGTTCGTCACCTGAGTTATCAATCACTCTGGTATGATCCGCAATTCGCACGAGCCTGGACAGATTTCGCAGAGATCTTTTGCAGCGGCTGATGATTTTTTCTTCAGGGACATCATGACCGCCAGCTTTCACACGGATCCTGACACGTTCCACGTTAATATATGGATCATTGGTCAACACAAACACCGCATGTACCTCATACCCTTGCTCCTTTGCCTCCCGCAGCAGTTCAATGTTACGATCTGTAGATAACACAGACTCAAACGTGAAATCCTTATGAGATGTTAATAGCATCTGCCGGATCTGCTCTGCCTCCCTGGCGGCTTCCAGATCCGTACATTGTGATATTCGTCTGATATCATGAGCATTTACATAGATACCACAGATTGGAATCCTTTTGGTGATCGTACTTTTACCTGAGCCATCAGGTCCTGCAAAAATCAAAATCCTCGGGCGGGAATGATCAGTCAAGAACATATTCCACCCGCCCATCTGTATAAATCTTTGTGATCATTCCGCTCTCTTTGTCAAACCGGGTGGCATAATCTATAGTAGATACATCCGTCCTTTGAGCAACTGCCTCCTGACATGCGGCTTCAAATTCATCTGAGGACATATCAAAGACTGTCTTTTGTGCTGTCTCCAGTCTGACTGGAAACGGAAACCCCTTTTCCGCATTGAATTTTCGGGCCAGAATGTTCATTACTGCATTGAATGTAAGACCCATCTCAGAGGCAATGCGGGTGGTCTCCTCACGGACGCCTTCATCAAGCCGAATTGTACATGTAGACATATCGATCAAGCTCCTTTCAAAATAAGCGTAACTCAAGCCCGCCTGCCAGTCATAGGAATAATGATATACAAGTATCATTTCCCCGCCGATTTCCAGCTTCCTGTCCTTAATTCTTGTCTCAATCGACACGTGTAACTGTTCAGAACCTGTTCTGAACAGTTACGCATCGGGCGATGCTTCGCATCCTGAATCGCCCGATGCCACTTAATATACACTTTCATACGCCCTCAGCAGCAAGTGCTTCGGGCTGTCCTGAACAGTTACCGACACGTTTCCTATTCCATTATCGACCAGCCCTGACAGAGACACCGAATCTGTAACATCACTGGCCCCATGGGTGTGACTTGTTACCTTCAAAGCTCTATCGGGAAATCAATAATCCACCTTCCATCCGTGTCAGAACCTTCTCTATGCATAATACTCCGTTTCTTTAATTTATCAGTTGCTGTTCTGGCTTGTGCCTCCGTAATACCAAGTATTTTTGCAATTTCAGCACGTGAGATTGATGGATTCTGTTTTATCAAGCCTAGTACATTCTTAATACGTTCCTCAATCATATCAGAACGTTTTGTCTCTGGCTGTTTCTCTGGCTGTTTCTCTGGCTGTTTCTCTGGCTGTTTCTCGGAAACCGTCAGGGTACTGTTCTTCTCCACCAGAGGCAACGTAACAACCGTACAGATCGTTCCTTCTCGACCGCTTATTTCATCAACAGTTGGTTCCTGGTAGTTTTCTTTCTCCCAAATGTCATAGATATTAGGCACGCCGCTTCCAGCACGCTCACCTACACCGATATAGTTGAACATGTTCAAAATTGCTTTATTCCTCGGACTGGTTATTCCGCCGTGAAGCATCTGTTTCTTACCAAGGCGGATCGTTCCAGGATTAGAAAACACCAGTCTATCCGGAAACAATTCGACCTTCACAGGCACGGGCAGGAAGTAGTCTGCATTTGATAAGCAGTTTACTAACGCTTCCCTCACAGCCACATGAACCGGAGTATCATCAATCCGATATATTCCATCCAGCCGGAAGGGCTTTTTTAAGTGAGGAGCGATTTTCATATACACCTTGGTATAGAAATCGTAAACATTTCCAGACCAGTCTCCATTGTGAGAAGCAAGGCGATCCGTCCAGCGGATCGTAGGATCGCCTTTCTCGTAATAGTCGAGTAGAAAACCCGGGAATTCTGGCATGATCAGGTAGTAAACACCAAACATTAAAAGGCCGGCAGATGTAGGATGGATCCTGTGGTCGCTCGTTTCCTTGCTTGCTGCACCAATTCTAACAAGAAATTCATCGTCAGGCAGCTTTGTCCATGGATGATCCTGATGCGCAGCATTGTATCTGTACCTGTAAGATTTCACGCTGTCCTGATCGAAATCCACGATTTCTTTATTCTCCAGGATTTTCATATCTGGCGTATCTTCTGTCTGGTCACGCAGCATTGCAAGAACCGCTTCCTTAGAGCAACGGTAGTCTCCCTCCCAGTCTCTACGGTAAGTTCCCTTCCACATATCCCCGTTGACGTAAACCGGCTTTTCTTCTCTCCTCGCCTTCGGAATCTTCAAAACCAGGATCGCATCACCATTCATCTCATAATCCGTAACATCCGCATCGGTCACAAGTGAAATGTTTACTTTGTTTTTGTTATGTAGAGAATCGAAGAATTCCTTCTTCAGTTTTGATACATCCTTGATTCCAGTAGTATACCAGGATTTATCTTCTTTTTTCTCCTTCACCCCGAGAATGATACAGCCGCCGTTAGTATTGGCAAGTGATGAATAAGTCTCCCACAGCGCATCAGGAAGCCCGCCTTTTGCCGCCTTCACTTCCAGGCGATTGTCTTCACGATATTCATCAAATTTGGCAAGATCGAACTGCTCTCCCATGCTGACCCGCCCCCCTCCAGGTAGTAGCTCTCAAATTTCTGCCGCTTGTCCGGCTTATTCGTCAGATAGTCTCACAAAGGTGATTTCTGCAAACCTCCGTCTCCACGGTATGCCTTATTTTTCAAGGATGTATAAAACGCTAGTGCCTGTCAACCGTGAACCCAGAGGCAATGCAGGTGGTCTCCTCACGGACGCCTTCATCAAGCCGAATTGTACATGTAGACATATCAATCAAGCTCCTTTCGAAATAAGTGTAACCCAGGCCCGCCTGCCGGTCAACACAAATGATATCATTTGTGTTGACCGCAGTCATCCGGTTGGTGCGGGACATCGTAAAAGATAGAAAATAAAAAACAACCGCCACTCTGCCAAGTGACGGTTGTCTGTGATTATATTCACTGATTTAACCTAACTGCTGAGCCAACCGCCTGACGGCAGTGCCTCTCTGCATCCTCATTCTAAGTCATTCGGTAATCCGTGTCAAGAAATCAGCCGAAGTATCTCTTCAGCAGGCCTTCAAAGCCTTTGCCGTGCCTTGCCTCGTCGCGGCCGATCTCGTGGACGATGTCGTGGATGGCGTCGAGGTTCAGGGCTTTCGCTCTCTTTGCAAGGTCTGCGCGGCCCTGGGTTGCTCCGTACTCAGCGTCTGCGCGAAGCTCCAGGTTCTTCTTGGTGCTGTCGGTGACGACTTCGCCAAGGAGTTCCGCGAAATGCGCTGCATGCCATGCTTCCTCCATGGCTGCCTTCTCAAAGAATGCACCCACTTCCGGATATCCTTCCCTGATCGCTACACGGCTCATTGCCAGGTACATGCCAACCTCGGAGCACTCTCCGTTGAACATATCACGCAGATCCTTGATGATGTCTTCCGGCGCGCCCTGCGCAACACCTACCACATGCTCTGCCGCCCATA
>CAMJIC010000031.1 GCA_946405675.1 uncultured Clostridia bacterium | reverse complement strand
CAGTCCGCCATTTTTGCGAAGCAAAAATTTTCATGGCGGACTGACGTAACAGTTCAGAACCAGAGGTTCTGAACTGTTACAATAACTTTTGAATCAACATATTGATCAACGAGAGGAGAACACACAATGACACTGAATCGGAAAGCTTTTATGATCGGAAGCGCATTTCTTGCAGCAAGTTTCATGGCTATGCCGGCATTTGCCAATGAGACGGAGACGGAACCGGAGATCCGCCCGGATATCAACGTGGATACAGAACTCACAGATGGCATTATGACGATCCGGATCAAGTCCGACCGCAATAATCCTGATTTCTACTGGGAATCCTATGAAGGAGATAAGGGAGATGCTTCCTATGTCGAGCTGGTCACCCAGTCTGATATGGAAGATGGCTATGCCTATGTCGGCAGCTTCCGCGCGATCCCGGATGCTTCTGATGAGGAAGAGGAAGATCTCATCCGCCTTGTCTATACGGACGGTCATTATGTCAAAGAGTACATGGACTTCAACGTCACCACGAAGGACGGCGAGATCCTGGAGGAAGTAGGCGGCGGACAGGCCTTCGCCACCACCGGCAGTGACCTTGCTCCTTTCCTGGAGGGCGTCTGGGAGGAAAAAGACGGGACGCATACGATGGAGGTTTCCCTGACCGATGATGACGGTCTTGCTTTTACCATCTCCGACGGCAGCGGTAAAGACGGTCAGACAGCTTACTATACCATGACCGGTTATTATGACTGCATCAAGGATGCCCTGGTCTACTGGGACGGCACGGAGCATGTCGCTGCCATCTCTGACGGTACAGGTGAAACGGAGAACGAGACGGAAGCGGAAGCTGGTACCGGAACCGGACTGTTCGCGCTCGATGCCTCCTATGACGAGAAAGGTGAAGACCTGGCCATTACCCTCCTCTGGAAGGATGATACCTTCGGAAACACGGAAGTAAACGCCTTCACCAAGGCTGATTAATCATAAACAGACCCAAAACAACGGGCAGGTGGAACTGAACTCCCCTGCCCGTTGTTTCTGTGATCCGCCTCACACGCAAAGACAGATTCTGTCACATCTGCGTTATACGGTTTTCCGGAATCTCTTCAATTCTCCCTTCCGCGGAGGATCTGAGCGCCGCGAAAATGACCCGCATCCCCTTCAGTGCCTCCTGTCCGCTGCACCGGCAGTTCCTTCTTCCCTGAATGCATTCCACGAACTCATCAATGACACCGGAATGCTGATCCTTTCCGGTTCCGATGGTCTGGTCGGCGTTCGTCAGCATTCCCTCCGTTGAGAGGAAATCCGTTTTCCCGTCATCCGTCTCCAGAATCAATGAATACTCCCGGTCATCATAACACCGGATGGATCCCTTCGTCCCATGCAGGACAACCGAATTGTACTCCTGGCCGTAATCCGTCCAGCTCACATGCATGGTTCCGGTGATGCCGCTGTCCATGCCATAGATACACCAGGCATTGTCCTCCACATCAATCAGCCCGCCCTCCGGGTATCTCTTGTCCAGGGTCGCGGTACGTGCATAGACGCTGGTGATCGCCTCCCCTGTCAGGTAATGGATCAGATCCGTCTTGTGGATGCCCAGATCCGCCAGCGCCCCCATGCCCGCTGCCGATTTCCTGAAAAACCAGGTATCCTCCGTCCCGGTCCACCGTTCCGGGCCGGAGTGTCCGAATTTGGTCTCGAAAGAGAGGATCTTTCCAATCGCCCCCTCTGCCACCAGTTCCCTTGCCTTCACATGTGCCGAAGAAAATCTCTGGTTCTGCGCGATCATCAAAAGCTTCCCTGCTTTCTCCGCCTCCGCAGCCATGTTCTCGCAGTTTTCCATGGTGACATCCATCGGCTTTTCGCAAAGGACGTGCTTCCCTGACCTCAGGGCCAGAATGCTGTCGCTGGCATGCGCCGTATTGGCACTGCAGACACTGACCGCGTCAAGATCCATGGCCACAAGCTCCTCTATGCTGTCACAGACCCTGCCGCCATAGATCTTACAAGCCTCCTCCGCTTTCGACCGAGTCCGGTTATAAAGCGCCGCAATCTCGACATCGCTGCGGGACGCATACTCAGGAAGATGCCTGCGCATGGAAATCGCACCGCATCCGATCACTCCTATCTTGATTTTTCTTTCGCTCATTCTGCCCTCCTTGTTAAGGTCGTTTGGTGGAACTGCGTCTTATGAGTATAGATACACCTCTGTCAGCGGGCGGACTGTGGATGTAATCCTGCAGCTATGATTTCTTCCTGCAAATGTCATCCCATTCACAATCGCCGCATATCGTGTTCCGCAGCTTCGCTTCAATGATCTTCTCCCTGACCAGGGTGATAAAATCCTTGTATGGCATCTCGTCTCCATCGGATATCCCGCAAGCCCGGAGCACCCTGGCATCATACCGGATCACCTTTTCCTGGCTGATACACGAACCGGCTTCATTGTTGGGACAGCTGCGGCAGACAAGATCCGCTGCGGCAGACAGCCGGATCATCCGCCCCGGATCATCCTTGAGCGCCCGGATCACATTTCCCATATGATCCGTAAAGTCAGGGCTGTATCCTTTCCCTTCATAAAACTGGAAGCACATCCCGTGATGAGGCCGTAATATCATAACATCATTCTTCATTCCGCTCCTGCAGTCCATCCCTTTCCGGTCTCCATTGCCCGTCCGGCAGCCAAAACACCGGCGTTCCGGGAATTTCCTTTGATCCCGTATGCCGGTGTCTTATCTTCTCTGCATACAACACTATGATGATTCTAAGGAGCTGTTCAGAAATAACTTGTACATATGACGCAGGACAAACGTTCATATGCAAGGAGGAAAACGCAGCCGTAGCGGGCTACGGCGAGGCTTTCCAACGCAGCAGATGAGCGTTTGGACAAGTCAGATGTACAAGTTATTCTGTAACAGATCCTAACTTTCGTTCCGGAAAATGCGGCAATTCCCAACAGCTGCTGATCACTCAGCCTTCAGCCGCTCCATGACCTCTTCCACGCTCAGGCCGCTTGCACTGATGGCTTTGATGATCTCCTTCTCCGCTTTCTTCTTCTCTTCCCTCCTGGCCCTGGCTTCCGCGGCACGCTCTGCCTTCTTCTTCTCGTCATTCAGATCTTTGAGCTGCTGCTTCAGGCCATCGATCTTCGCATCCAGTTCATTGATCTTCGCCTGTAGCTTCTCCTTCGATTCCTCATTCTTCGCAATCTTAGCAATCAACGCCTCTTCTTTTGTAGCCCTCGGTTTTCTGTCTGCCATAGTATGATCTCCTTATTATCATGCTGCAATTTCAGCTGTTGTTATTATATAGGTATTTATAGCATATTACAGTGTGTTTGTCTCTATATAATTGATATTATAACACAACTCCGGCAGAAAAACGCTTCTTCTGTATGAAAACACTCCATAGTCTTTTTCAAAGCTTAAACGCCGTTCCGACAAACTTCGCGATCTGACGCCCGGTGTCATCTGTCACATCCACATTAATCACTGTGGTGGTTTTTCCGTTCTTGATACATTGCGAGTGCGCGATCAGCCGGGTTCCCTTTGGCGCGTTCAGATAATTGATGCTGACCTGCTGGGCCACGGAAAGGCTGTGGATCTGGTTGGATGTCACAGCAAGGGCAAAATCCGCCAGCGTAAAAATAACTCCTCCCATCACACCGCCATAGGCATTCCTGTGGTCCTGGGTAATTGTCATGCTGCATCTGCAGCAGTCTTCCCCCAGTTCATCAATCTGCATTCCGTTCGATGTCGCAAACCGGTCGTTTCGAAATACTTCCTGTGCTTCTTCCAGCGTTTTATATGTTGCCATTGTTATCCCTTCCTGTTTTTTATGACGACCGTGCAATACGGCTCCTTTCATCACATTGTTACGATTCCCAATCAAAAAACTTCTCCCCGGAAACTCTATCATACTTTTTGGATCTTACCCTGTATTCACTCAGATTCGTGCTGTATTATTGCAGCAGCCTGCCTTCCTTTATATCATACTTCACATCCGCGTATTCCGAAATACGATCCTCATGCGAAACCACAAAAACTGCCTTTCCGCTCTTTGCTTCCTCCTTCAGAATCTGAAGCACTGCCTCCGTGTTTCCGGCATCCAGATCCGATGTCGGCTCATCCGCAAAGATGATATCAGGATCCCGCATCAGTGCCCGGGCGACAGCCATTCTCCGTTGCTCTCCGCCGGACAGCTCTCCAGGCATCACATCAGCAAGATCGGATATCTGCATCCGGTCAAGCAATTCCCGCGCTCTTTGGGCTGCGCCGCCGCAGGAACCGGAGATGGATGCAGGCAGCATAACATTTTCCAGGACCGTCAGTGTGGATACCGCGCTCTGTCCCTGGGGTATGATCCCGAAATGCGCTCCCCGGAAGCGTGAAAGCGCACTGTCCTTCATGGAATAAAGCACAGTATCCCCCATGGACACCGTACCGCCGGACGGAGCAAGGATTCCGCACAAAATGCTCATGAGCGTTGTCTTCCCGCTCCCGCTCCTCCCCTGAAGCGCATACAGATACCCGCCCTGAATCGTCAGATTGACTTCCTTTAAGACCTCTAACCTCTGCCCACCTTGAAGGAATGTATGGCAGATATGTTCCGCTCTCAGCTCCATCCTGTCTCCTCTGTAAACGCATATCGCACTTCGTTTATATCTGATTTACAGATGCAATCTCACTGTCTACTTTTCTTCCCTGAGAGAATCACTGATTTCGGCCCGGCTGACCTTCCACACGCTCCAAAGACACGCAGGCATGGCACCGGCCAGACACAGGAAAACAGCTCCTGCCAGATACAGGAAGCAATGCACAATACCTGGCATCAGCATCGGCATATTCAGCCATCCCTGCAGTGCCCCGGAAAACGGAATCATCACAAGCATGCCCAGAAGCGCTCCTGCCGCGCCCCCCACAAGGCAGACAACGGCAATCTCTTTCAGGATTCCTGCCGAAAGCTGCTTTCTCGATACGCCAAGAATCCGGAGCGTCGCGAATTCCCTCTTTCTTTCCTGAATCTGCATGGCATATGCAATCGCAAGGATCACGGCACCCAGCACCAGCACGACCACTGCAGCGGCGCGGATCATTCCAAGAACACCTTCCAGGCTTCTGGCAGTGCCCGACAACAGACTGCGTGTCCTGATCGCCGCGACCCCGTCGACAGATTCATTGATCTTTGACGCAACCTGGTCGATATCCGCTCCTTCTTCCACATTCAGGAGGATGCAGGATATCACATGGTCCGGATCCGTGTCCCTGAACTGGTTCAGATTCTTTCCGATGGCGCTTTGCGTCAGCACTCTGACCGTATCTTCTCCCGCAAATACGCACCTGTCATAATTCGTTCCGGTCTCAGAGAGTTTTGCCACAACCGTACACGGCGTATCATAGAAGATCAGCCTGTCTCCGGCTGAGGCTGTGATGCCGCTGCCTGCCACAACCTCCATCTCTCCCAGCTCTTTCCCGTAGGAACTGCTGACCCATGGCTTGATCACAAAGTCGGTGGCAGGGTCAAATCCCATCAGCTGCACCTTGGCTGAGCAGCAGCTCGCCGCAAGAGAAGCCAGATACAGCTGAACCGTTGTTTCTCCGACCCCCTCGACAGCATTCACCTCACCCAGTTTCGCTTCATCCATGTAGAAATAAGTCGGATTGCCCTGAAGCACAATGCTCTCGACGGCGGCCTTTTTCTCAGCCTCAGCAGGAACCACCATAATGTCAGCTCCCAGTCTTTGCTGAAGGGATGTCATGCCGCGCCCGAGGGCTGCGCTCATCAGAAGAGCTGAGAACACAGCAAAGGCAACGATCACGGAGATCGCCAGCATTGCCCCAGAGCGCGCCGGCCTTCTCACAAGACTGTATAACGGTAATTTCTTAAAAACGTTCATCTGCTGCCCTTCCCAATCTGCCCCCACCGTCCCCATACAGCCGCTGCGTTGCTTTTGACCAGGAGTCCCTCGATCCGGATCCCGGCAGGGCAGATGTTTCTGCAGGCCAGGGACTTGCCGCAGCCATTAAAAACTCCCCTGCGATAGCTTTTCGCCACTGCCTTTCTGCCCTCCCGGGGACTGTTCGCAATCAAATGTGCCAGAGGATTCATCGCCGCCATCCCTCCGAAGGAGCCGCCCGGCGCGAAATTCGGACATACCTCCAGGCACAGTCCGCACTGCAGGCAAACCGATGCCTCAAAAGCCATCTCCTCCGAATGCAGCTGTGCATCCTCATTCAGCCATACGGAAAGTGCCTTCAGGTTCTCCATCATAATACTCCGGTCAACCACAAGATCTTCCACGACCGGAAACTTCCGAAGAGGCTCCAGGGTGATCTTCTCGCCGGGAATCTCCTTCAGAAAGGTATCGCAGGCCAGAGCCGGCTTCCCATTGATGACCATGGCGCAGGCACCGCACCGCTTCTGCAGGCAGCTGCTCTCCCACGCCACAGGACGCCGATCTCCCTCCTTCTGCGCCGCGCCGGCGATGGCCCTCAGGGCTGTCGCCACAGTATCGTTCTCTTCCTGTGTCTCATATAAAAAATCCTCCCAGTATGGGCTGCTCTTTGCATTTTCACGCCGTAGGATATGGAGTGATTTCTTCATAGGTAATCTGTATCCTTCCCTTCTCCAGCATGACCTTCGTCGTCTTCCGGAATGTCTCATCCGTATCCGGATAATCCCGCCTGGTATGCGCGCCCCGTGATTCCCTTCTCTCCAGCGCGCATAAGAGAATCGCCCTGGCAAGAAGAAGCTGCGCGCTCATTGCCCGGGAAAGCTCCGGCTTTTCCAAAGATGACAGTTCTTCCAATGCCTGTACAAGCGTCTCCCGTGTCCTGATCAGTCCCATGCCATTCAACAAAGCATCAACCATCCGGTCATGGATCCGCATCTCCTCCCGGGAAATGAATGCAGGCATATCCTCTTTTCCGGAATCGTTTTTTACAGGCCCGAAGCCTTCCGATAATTCCCGGAGCACAGTACAGGCCGCCGTCTTCCCGCCATAAATGGCCCCCAGAAGAGAATTGCCGCCAAGTCTGTTCGCGCCGTGATAGGCGCAGGCACATTCTCCTGCCGCATACAGCCGCCTAAGGTTTGTCCTGTGGGAAGCATCCACCAGGATCCCGCCCATGAAGTAATGAATTCCAGGCGCAACCGGGACAGGTTCCTTCGCCGGATCAATCCTGAGATAATGTTGTACCTCAGACCTGAGGTCAGAAAGCCGCTCCTGCCAGATCTGCTGACTGAGTCCCGTCATATCCAGATATACAGACTCAGAAAGCTGTGCTATTTCACGTGAGACCACATCACGCGGCATCAGGTTTCCGCGCTCCCCATACTTCTCCTCCATGAAATAACGCTTCTTCCCGTCCCTTTTGCAAAACAGCCTTCCGCCTTCTCCACGGGCCGCCTCTGAGATCAGCAGGCGCTTGCCGGCAATCGATACCGTCGTGGGATGATACTGCATGAATTCCAGATTTCCGAAGCAGACCCCCTGGGAAAAAAGCACCGCCGCAGCCACACCCGTGTTCGCTGTCGTGCCGGTGGTCGCGCCGGCAAACATCCCGTTCATTCCGCCGCACGCCATCACCACCGGCCCTTCAAGATCCAGCCGTTCCTTCCTGAAGCGGTCCCATATACGCACGCCGCTGACGGCATCCCCGTCTAAGAGAAGGCAGATGAATTCATGATGGCTGTATCTTGTCACGATCCCTTCCGCTTCGTACTTTCTTACCGCGCTGATCAGGGCGGACATCAGAGCTTTCCCCGTACTGCTCCTGGCATATGTCGTCCGTTTTAGCTTCTGCCCCCCGAAGTTTCTTTGCATCAGCTTCCCATTTTCACGGTGAAACGGAACCCCCAGTGCAATCATTTCACGGACGATCCCGGGAGCCGCCTCTGTCAGTCCCTTCACCATCACAGGATCCGCCAGATCGCACCCGCCCTTCATCGTATCAGCAAAATGGTATTCGATCCGGTCATCCTCTCCCATCACATTCATGACCGCATTGATGCCGCCCTCCGCCAGATTAGACTGGGCTCTCTCGGAATGCTGGAACGAAACCAGCCGAACCCTCTGCCCCGCCCGCGCAAGTGTCATCGCACAGGAAAGCCCCGCAAGGCCCGCGCCGATAATATTGATCTGTATCGATTCCCGATTCATAGTCCATCCTTTTTCAGCAGACTGTTTCACTGTATGACACCGGGTGTGGCTGATGTCTGAATCACATCAGTCTTCCGCTCTCCATGAGCAGCACCCGGTCCGCATATGCTTTCGCCTCTTCCTCATGGGTGACGGCCAGCACGGTTTTACCCTCCCTGGCCAATTCCTGAAGCGCGCCGAACACGATCCGTGTGTTTTCTTCATCCAGGTCACCGGTAGGCTCATCCGCAAAGATCACTTCCGGATCCCGGATCAGGGCTCTGGCAATGGCAGCACGCTTCAGTTCTCCCCCGGACAGCTTTGTCATCTTCTGATCCCGGAGCGCGGCAATGGAAAAACGCTCCAGCAGTTCCATGGCCCTGTTTTCATCCCGCTCCCGGTAAAGCGTCAGCGGCATCATCACATTCTCCAGCACATTCCATGCTGCAACCATGCTGCGGCCCTGGGGAATATACCCGATGCTCCGGTTCCGGAACCGTGACAGGTCCGCATCCGCCATGGTATACAGATCCGCATGATCATACGCTACCGTTCCCTTTGTCGGACAAAGCATGCCGGACAGCATATTCAGGAGCGTACTCTTCCCGCTTCCGCTCTTTCCGCATAGAACCGTCAGTGTTCCCGGCTCCAGACAGATATCACAGGGATGTACCGCCTCCAGCACATTGCTGTCTCCTCTTTTCCGGAAATATTCTTTTGATATCTGTGTTCCGCATACCTGCATGTGCCGTCTCCTGATGTATGTACTGCCACAATTACACTGATGCATGATGTCAGCCAGATGAACAATGATTTCTGAACAGCTCCTAAGCCTCCCTGAGTGCCGATGCCGCATCCATCCTGCTGATACTGCGCGCCATCATGACGCAGCCCGCCATGCCCGCGAGTACGGAAATACCCACTGCTATCACCGCGCACACTGCGCATCTTCCTGCTCCCGGGGCAGGAAGGGGAAGATTCATCGCCTGTCCTGCCCGGGATAAGAATGCCGGAAGCAATACCAGCATGATTCCAATGGAAACTGCGCTTCCCGCCACGCTGAGGATGGAGCCCTCCGCCATGATGATTTCGGACAGCATCTTCCCAGACGCTCCCGCAGCCCGCAGCAGAGCAAACTCCTTCTTCCTCTCGGCGGTCATCAGAACATAGACAACCGCGTATGCCGCCATAGCCGCGCAGCCGACCACCATGGTCAGAACGAGGATCGCCGATGAGACGCCATGAATCGATGATGCCTCTCCCCCGATCACCTGTCCTGACACGATTGCCCGGACTTTTTTGATATGGATATTAATGCTGTTCAAAACAGGCTCCGGATCATATTCTTCCGCGACATCCACCAGAATCGAAGACACCTGGTTCCCCTGCGCCAAAGCCGCACGGCGCTGAATGTCTGTGTCCTCTGATTGCTCCGCCAGACGCAGAAGGGATCTGGTATCAACATAGATCGATGTATCCAGATCCGTTCCTGTCTCTTCCATCTTTCCTGACACGAATACAGAAGCGGAAAGCAGGCTGACCGTGTCGCCTGCCTGCGCGTTGACCCTTGAGCCGACGACAGCCACCGGAGCATCTGCAGTTTTGGGCGCATAGGCTCCGATCCATGGCGTAACGCAAAAGTCCGTCTGCGGATCATAGCCCATCAGGTGAACCGGCTCCCGGGCCAGATCCGTATCCACATCGCCGAGGCATATCTGGCTGCTGACGCCGGACACCCCTTCGATCTGTGCGATCTTCTCCATATTTTCCGCCGGCATAAACGCAGGAACCGCGCTGCCGGACAGGATTTCATTTTCATAATTCTTTTTGCTCAGTGCAGCATAAGGAACCACCATGATGTCCGCCCCAAGACGGCGCTGAATCATTTCCAGCCCGCCTTGCACCGAAGGCACCAGGATCAGTCCGGCGAACCATGATGCGCTCATCACGGCCGCAAGCACGGACAATGTAATGCTGCGCACGAGTCTTCCGGACAGATTCATATGAACCATGGCCGGTATTCCACTTATTTTCATCAGAACACGCTCCAGCGGATGTAATAGACAACGAAAGCAATCCCTGCCAGGAGCAGAAGGACAGACAATACCAGAAGGATGTCCAGACGGACATTCTTCCGGTCCTCCAGACCAAGGGATATCCGGAGAGGACCGATATTGCACGAAAGGTGAATCAGGAGTGACAAAACCATCAGAAGATTGACGGCAAGCTGCACGCCGCCGAACAGATTCAGACGATATGCGCCGTTTTCCACATCTCCCTCAAAGATCATTGCATGCAGCGCCATAAACAGGATCAGTGAAAATCCGCTGATCCTGCGAACCCAGAATAACCGGTTCCATCCGGGATATGATACACCGCTCCTGATGCAGGCGCGGACCGTCTGAACAGTCAGAAGGATGGAGATCATCATATGCAGTGCCGCAGTCAGCATCAGAAGATGGGTGATGCCGGTAAAGACTGCGCTCCCGCCGGAGGTCATGCCTGTCAGGATCAGACCGCCCCTGATCATATGGATCACAAAGAAAATCATGATCATGACTGTCAGAATGGCATTCAGTCTTCTCATACGTCCACCCCCGCGGATTCAATCACCAGGTCATTCTTCTCATCGATCGTGGTACTGCCCCCGGAAGCTTCGTACACCTCTTTTGAAATGAGCATGACATCATACAGCCCGTGATCCGCCTTGGATCGCATCAGGATCACATCATCCTTGTGTATCGACATCTGGTTCTCCGGGAGCCGGCTTTGAAAGCTCTTCGCAAGCTCCAGCCCCACCGCGTCGGTTTCCGCCACCATGCACGAGATATCCTCAAACAGGATGCCGATCTCCCTGCCTTTGAAAAAATCCTCCCACGTCGCCAGATTCTTCGCATCCGGATGCCGCCTCCGGTTGATCCATACAACATAGGCTCCCGAAGGCTGTTCGATCACGGCGGTGGCAGACGATACCGCGTCTGAGGCTGACAGCCTTTTCTGAATATATCCGGTTCTGTAGACAGACACTCCGACCAGAAGGAAGAGTGCCAGCAGAACCGTCAGTGTATGGCGGACAATACGCACGATGATTCATCCTCTCCTTATTCTTCAGCCTTCTTCAGCGCCAGCTCAACCGCTTCCTTGAATTCCTTATAGTTGATGGTGGCTCCGCTGATGGAATCGATTCCGTCAAGCTGCCCGTTCTGTACCAGCATGGATGCATATTCCGCACAGGAGGCATTCGCCTTCTGCGCCTTATTGTAATAGTCCTTGTTGGCGATCCGGCCATCCTCCTTGCCGTAATCTTCATCCTTCAGTGTACCGTCTGCCTCGTAGGTTGTAAATGTGCAGTCGGATATTTTTCCATCCTTGATCGTAAGGCTGACCACACCATAACCATTCCCGTCATCCGTCCCGTCATCATTCTCAAATACCGAGCTCTGGGCCTCATAGGTTCCATCCTTGTAGGAAGCCGCCTTGGAACCGCAGCCCGTCAGCACCACCGCCGCAAGCCCCGCCGCGGCCAATACCGCTGTTATCTTTCTCATCTTTTGTATATCCTTTCCTGTTTCGTGTTACAGATGCAGTTTACTGCAGCGTGATATGCTTGATCTTCCCCGTAAAGTTCTCGTTGACCGTCTCGTGGTCCACTCTGCCATTGCGCAGGACAATCGTCCTCTGGGCAACCTCCGCAACCTCCGGGTTGTGCGTAACCACGACCAGCGTGGTCCCCTCCATGTGGAGCCTCCGGAACAGCTCCACGACGATCTCCTCATTCGCTTCATCCAGGTTGCCTGTGGGCTCATCCGCGAGAATGATCTCCGGATAGTTGATCAGTGCCCGGGCCACGCAGACTCTTTGCTGCTCCCCGCCCGAAAGCTGGCTGGGATAATGCTTCGCCCTGTTCGCAAGCCCCACCCTGTCAAGCGCCTCAAGGGCTTCCTTCTCATCCGGAATGCTGTGGTAATACTGCGCCAGCATCACGTTTTCCACGGCTGTCAGGTAGCTGACCAGATGGAACTGCTGGAAGATCAGCCCGATCTTATCTCTTCTGATATCGGTAAGCGCCCGGGCATTTTTCTTCGAGATATCCTCTCCGTCCAGAAGGATCTCCCCTTCCGTCGCCTTGTCCAGAGCGCCGATGATATTCATCATCGTGCTCTTGCCAGACCCTGAGGGTCCCATGATCGCAAGCCACTCTCCCTTCTCAACCTTGAGGCTGACATGGTCAAGCGCATGGAGATTCCCATATATTTTCGATACATTTTTCAATTCAAGCAGACTCATGTCATTCTCCTTTCAGGACGAGGGCCGGGTCAACCTGGGTCGCGCTTTTGATCGGGATCAGGCAGGCGGCGCCGGTAACTGCAACCGAAGCAAGGATCGTTACCGGAACCAGCCACGGCATCAACGTAATCGAACTGTTAAATACATTTCTGGAAACCGCCTGGGCAAACAGGAAGCCAAGCAATCCGCCAAGAAGCCCGCCACATGCGCCGAGGACGATCCCTTCTCCCATGAACTCGGAGATGATGCTCTGATTGCTCGCGCCCAGCGCCTTCCTCAGGCCGATCTCCTTCCTGCGCTCCGCCACGACAGCTGTCATCGTCGTCGCGACGCAGATCATCGTCAGGGCAAGTACCACAATCGTGACCAGAAGGACCAGGGACTGCAGCTTGGAAAGCACCGTATCCTCAGATTCCGTCACACGCTTGACAAGCCTGGCGCTTACGCCATCCACCTCATTGGTGATCTGCTCCGCCACAGCCTTCAGTTCCTCTGACCCGGCCGAAACGCTCAGCTCGCAGATATCATATTCCGTAGGCTCACCCGTCAGCTTCTCCATATCAGATGGCAGCATATAAACGTAATCCTCTTCCTTGCCCCCCGTATCCAGGATTCCGGTGACAGTGAAATCGATCCAGTTATCAAGAACGACCTCTTCCGTCTCATTTCCTTCCGCTTCCGTCTCCGTTTCCGGCGCAAATGTGCAGGTCATCCGTTTTCCCGGCTTCAGGTTATAGAGCTCAGCCACATTTTTCCCGATCATGATCTCGCTCTCCGCAGCCGGCCATGCTCCGTCCACCAGCCAGAAGGGACTGGTCTTCTGAACCTGCTCCATATCCGCAGCAGCAGCCATGACCGGGCGGTCATTGACCCGGACGGTCTCATATCTGTAAGTGGCCATGCCCACCAGCTTGTCCTGGGGCACGATCTCCCTGACCGCGTCAGCCTGCTTCGTTGTGATGGTATCCCCATCCGATGTGACGATCATGTTCGCGCCATAGCTTCTGAACTGCGCGCCCATCTGCCGTGGGACATCGATGTAGATCGTTACCAGTCCCGACAGGATCATGGCACCGATGGAGATGGCCAGAAGCGCGATGACCATGCGTGACCTGCGCCTCAGAAGCGAAGCCGTGATCATGCGAAAGTACATTCTTCTCTTTTTCATTTCCTCACCTCCCGTGCAGGACCTCAGTCGGCCTGAGGTTCAGCAGCATCCTGACCGCCGGCATGCTTCCGATCAGCGTCACCAGAGCGACCAAAACGGCAACGACTGGAATAACCATCGGCCTGATGGAGATGGACGCACTGAATACCGAATGGCCGATGATCTGGGCGAACCCGATCCCGGCATAGAACCCGGCCACGCCTCCGATTAAGGCAGTACACAGTACCTCTGTCAGCACCAGGGCCGTGATCGCCGGATTGTGCGCCCCGATCGCCTTCATCAGGCCGATCTCCTGAGACCGCTCCATGACCGATGCCGTCACCAGGTTGCAGATTCCAAGGGCTGCGCCGATCATGGACAGGATCGTAATCAATATCATCAGAAGCCTGGTCTTATTGAGAATCTGTCCTTCCGAATCCGCGACCTGCCGGACCGCAGAAGCAACCGAGTCCGTGACCACCTCCTCGATCTGATAGCAGATCGAGCTTACATACGCCGTGCAGTACCAGGTTTCATACTGGGATACCGAGAGGGAAGAGGGATCCTTGGCTGCCTTGCGCGCAAGCTCATTGTCCGGGGTCGTCAGCGCCGACACCTCGATGCTGTCGATCTTACCCTCCAGGCCGCCCAGCTGCTGCGCCGTGTCCACCGGAACATAGATCAGGTCATCCTCTTCTCCGCCTGCATCAAAGATCCCTTTGATCGTCAGGTCAAGGGCATCTTTTTTCCCTTCCACGTGGAGGGTATCCCCAACCTTCAGGTTTTCGCGCTTCGCGACTCCGCTTCCCACCATCGCGCATTTCTCACTGCCTGGGGTTTGCTCATCGATCCACTCCCCGTCCACTGTCCACCAGCTTCTGAGGGAAGCGATGCCTGCGTCAAGTGTCTCGCCTGTCGGCAGGTCCATGTGATGGTTGAACCAGGTCCCGGTCAGCGTCACCTCATTCCCGGAATCAAGCTTCACCTGCGTGGAAATGAACGGCGTATAATCGACGATGTTAAAGGCCCAGAAGATCGTCTTGATCTTCCCCAGCTCCTCCTCTTTCAGGTATTTTCCTGAAATATTCTCATCATCCACATCATAAAGCTCGCTGATGACCGATGTGCTCTTGGGCACTACGGTGATATTCGCGCCGTATGCCTTCAGCTCCTGATTCATTTTATCCTCAACGTCCATCATGACGCTGAGCATGGCTGTCGCAAGGGACGCTCCCAGGGCAATGGTAAATGCGATCATCAGCATCTTCTTCCACTGCCTCAGGAATGCCTTTCCAATCATTCGTACAAACATTACTTAAACTCCCTTTCATATTCCATAAGGCCGGAAATCGGAATGATGATCCGCCCATTGCTGATCTCATACGGGATCACGATCGGATTGCAGCCGCCCTTGAATCCGATGGTGGAAATGTTCATGACAACGTCGCACAGGTTGCAGACAACCTGGCCATTCTTTTCATAGTATCCGGTTTCTCCGCATACATCGCAGGCATCAAGCCCGATGCCGTAGGCAGTGGAATTCGGCTTTTTGATCACAATGAACCGGATCTGGACTCCGTTCTCTGTCTCATAGGCGAAGCGGTGCAGGTGCCCGTCCTCCACCAGGGAGAAGTCAACATACACATTTTCATCATCCATGCCCGATGCCTCTTCCACCGGCGACAGGGTGACATCGGTGGCGTTTACCTTTTCCAGCCAGGTCAGGTTCACGATGACCAGCGCGCAGCATACCAGCGCAGCCGATGCCCATCTTCTGGTGTTGCGGATCCGCATCCGGATCCGGCGCTGCTCGGCAGGGTTGCGGTATGGTTCCTTCCGAACAGCGCTCTCGACCCACAGTCCCAGCGCAGCTGCCACGACCAGTGCGAAGGCGAGGAACAGGAACCAGTCCTTATGGTTCTTGACAAACACCGAATAGGTAAACATCGTATGGTTCGACTGCACGATCTTCTTCTGCAGCAGAACCGAGAAAAGTCCCGACAGGCGCACAGCAGCGTTGATCGCCGTCTCAAGCTTCGCAAGGATCCCCCCTCCGGATGCCCCGAGCCTGATGGTAAGCTTCTCACAGGCAAGGAAGGTCACAACGGCAAGGACCAGGCCTAGCACCATCCCGATCATGGACATGAGGAAGTCTGTCGAGATGACTGTCGTCTCCTGCTGCAGGACATGGTATGGGTAAGCCCACACATCAGGCATGGCATACGCGATCATGGTGATGTACAGGACACCCGCGGACACAAAAGCGATGATTCCGGCGATCCCTTTTCCCGCCGGCTTTTTTATCGTAAAGATCAGAAACAGCACAAATGCCACGAGCCCGGCTGCGTAGATCCAGCCGTTCAGGATCGCTGTATCGATCATGCTTGTCGTATTTCTCAGGACCGCAATGACGATGGAGAAAACCACTCCCGCCAGGGCAGCCACCCAGACAATGCGCCTCCTGCTTTTTCCTGCGGCAGCCTTCACATAGCCTGTGAGCA
>CAMJIC010000030.1 GCA_946405675.1 uncultured Clostridia bacterium | reverse complement strand
TGCCCAGCCGGGCAGTGAACAGAAACGCTGGCAGGAGTGTGACTTGTAACAAAAGTTTCACGTGAAACATCAAGAAACACTTTCATCCATTTCGAGGCTGTGTTATATTATTATACGCTAAGGGGGAGTGAAAATGAATCGTACAATCGTAATAGCAAATCAGAAAGGCGGTGTCGGTAAAACGACGACCGCAATCAATCTAGCTGCAAGTCTGGCGGCACGTAAAAGACGTGTTTTATTGATCGATATGGATCCCCAGGGAAATGCTTCAAGCGGTTTTGATATCCAGGTAGAGGAAGGAAGCAAAAATATCTATGATGTCATGCTCGGAGAAGCAAAGATCGAGGAAGCGGTCATTTCAGATATCAGACCAAAGCTCTCAATCATTCCTTCTGATGTTAATCTGGCAGCCTGTGAGATTCAGCTGAATGAACAGGAGAACAGAAATACCATTCTGAAAGCAGAGCTCGACCGCATCAGAGAAAAATATGAATTTGTAATTATAGACTGTCCGCCATCTCTCAATATCCTTACGCTGAATGCAATGTGTGCGGGCGACACAGTGCTTGTTCCACTTCAATGCGAGTACTATGCACTGGAAGGACTTGCCCAACTCATGCAGACTGTAAACTTGATTTCAGAAAGATTGAATCCCGAACTGCAGATCGAGGGAATTGTATTTACCATGTATGACAGCAGAACAAATCTGGCAAATCAAGTGGTAGAGAACGTAGAAAAGAATACGGACAAAAAAATCTACAAATCAGTCATCCCAAGAAATGTCCGGCTGGCGGAGGCACCCAGCTACGGGATGCCGATTACGGAATATGATCCGAGATCGGCAGGTGCCAAGGCATATGACGTTCTGGCAAAAAAGGTAATCCGTTATCATTATCGTAGATCAAAATAATGATGAAGTATAACAGAATAATGGCAGGTAATAATGTAAGAGGATGAAAGAATATGCCGAAACGAGGTGGATTGGGCAAACGTGGCCTGGATCTTCTGATTTCTGCGTCCGGAGGAAAGGGTAATACAGATCCGGATACAGGTAATCCTGATTATTCAGACAGTCTTAAAAGAAATGAAAAATTAATCGGAAGTCAAACAGATGCTTCCGAGCATGGAAACGAAACAGGAGACTATTCTGCGTGTTCTGATTCTGATGAGCTTCAGGGTCAAAAGAGTAAAACAATGAATACAGAGGCATCGGAAACAGAAGAGATGCATTCCGGCCCTGTCATGGTTCCTTTGTCCAGTGTGGAGCCGAACCGCTCCCAACCAAGAAAAAACTTTGATGAGGACGCATTGCAGGAGCTGGCTGATTCGGTGAAGCAGTTCGGAATCATACAGCCGCTGATCGTTCAGAAAAAGGATGGCTACTATGAGATCATAGCGGGAGAGCGCCGGTGGAGAGCTGCAAGGATAGCAGCGTTGAAAGAAGTTCCTGTTATCATCCGCGATTATACGCCTAAGGAGGTCATGGAAATCTCTTTGATTGAGAACATTCAGAGAGAAGACCTGAACCCGATCGAAGAGGCGGGTGCCTATAAAAGGCTGATGGAAGAGTATGATCTGAAACAGGATGAGGTGGCTCAGCGTGTGTCGAAAAGCAGGGCTGCAATCGCGAACGCAGTCCGTCTTTTGAATCTGGATGAACGGGTCCAGAATATGGTCATAGCGGAGATGCTGTCCACAGGACATGCAAGAGCACTCCTTGCGATATCAGAACCTGACCTGCAGTTCCAGATCGCCCAGAGGGTATTTGATGAGAAGCTGACAGTCCGGGATGTAGAGAAGCTGGTCCGGAAGATGAATGCTCCAACTACCGGACAACCGGTAAAAAAACAGATCAGCGACGCGCTGGCGGCAGTCTACGCAGATCTGTCGGAGCAGATGAAAACATCCCTTGGGACAAAGGTATCGATCTCCCCGAAAAGTGCCCAGAAAGGGAGAATCGAGATCGAGTATTACTCTTCAGATGAACTGGACCGATTGTGCACACTCCTGAACAGTTTTTCTCAAGGGGAGGGGGTGTAAACAATGCAGAACAGCATACTGAATAAACTTGGATTTGATCCTGGGATACTGATTATTGCAATCCTGGTGGCAATGGTATTTATCCTGATCTATCTGACCAGTGTATCCATAAAGATGTCCAGGTTCATGAAGAAGTATAAGCTCTTTATGCGGGGAAAGGATGGCGTATCCCTGGAGAGAGCATTTGAAAGCAACTTTATCGAGGTTGACCGGATCGCAGAACAGAATAAGAATCAGTCTTTGGAGATTCAGAAGCTGCGGGATCAGATGTCGAGGACACCTGTGAAAACCGGAATTGTAAAATATGATGCGTTCCCCGATGTTGGCGGCAGAATGAGTTTTGCGCTTGCAATGCTTGATATGAACAATACGGGGTTCGTAATGAACGCCATCCATTCAAAGGAAGGCTGCTACACTTACATCAAAGAAATCGTCAAAGGAGAGTCCTATATCGTACTCGGGCAGGAAGAAAAAGATGCTCTGAGACAGGCTGTGCTCTCATTTGAAAATCCAAATCAATAAAGTGTTAGGAAAGAGGCTGAATCATGCTTGACATTAAATTTGTAAGAGAAAATCCGGAACTGGTAAAAGAAAATATCCGTAAGAAATTTCAGGATGCAAAGCTTCCTCTGGTAGATGAAGTAATTGCGCTTGACCGTGAGAACCGCGATATCAAAGGAGAACTCCAGGCCCTTCAGGCGGACCGCAACCGGATTTCCAAGTCCATTGGGATGCTGATGAAGCAGGGAAAGAAGGAAGAAGCAGCAGAAGCGAAGGCGAAGGTCGTTCAAAATCAGGATCGGGTAGCGGAACTCTCAGCCAGGGAAAAGACTGTAGAAGAAGAACTGAAGAAAAAGATGATGGTGATTCCGAACATCATTGATCCTTCTGTTCCCATCGGCAAGGATGATTCGGAGAATGTAGAGATTGAGCGGTTTGGAGAGCCGCAAGTTCCGGATTTCGAAATTCCGTATCATACGGAGATCATGGAAAAGCTTCATGGCATCGACATGGATGCGGCAGGACGGGTCGCCGGAAATGGGTTCTACTATCTTCTTGGTGATATTGCAAGACTTCATTCCGCATGCCTGTCCTATGCCAGGGATTTCATGATCGACCGTGGCTTCACATATGTGATCCCGCCCTATATGATCCGGAGCGCGGTTGTGGATGGCGTTATGTCATTTGCAGAGATGGACAGCATGATGTATAAGATTGAAGGAGAGGATCTTTACCTGATCGGAACATCTGAGCATTCCATGATCGGACGTTTCATTGGACAGACTATTGATGAAGAGAAGCTTCCTTATACGCTTACATCATACAGCCCATGCTTCCGGAAGGAGAAGGGCGCGCACGGAATTGAGGAGCGCGGTGTATACCGGATCCATCAGTTTGAAAAGCAGGAGATGATCGTAGTATGCAAGCCGGAGGATTCCCCGATGTGGTATGATCGTCTGTGGCAGAATACCGTTGATTATTTCCGCAGCCTCGAGATCCCGGTCAGAACGCTGGAATGCTGCTCCGGAGATCTGGCTGACCTCAAGGTCAAATCCCTTGATGTAGAAGCATGGAGCCCCAGGCAGAAGAAGTATTTTGAGGTCGGATCCTGCTCTAATCTGGGAGATGCCCAGGCCAGAAGGCTTGGCATCCGCGTCAAGGGAGAAGATGGAAGAAAATATCTTGCCCATACATTGAACAATACCTGCGTTGCGCCGCCGCGCATGTTGATCGCTTTTCTTGAGAATCATCTGCAGGAGGATGGAAGCGTCACCATCCCGAAGGCATTGCAGCCCTATATGGGAGGAAAAGAGATTCTTGTCCCATAAGGCGTTCAGGGACTGCCAGGGAATAACCGTTCATCCTGCTTGTCTTTTTCCTTGATATTGAGAAAACGCCCGGCGCAGGCTGCATGGTTGGTTTCGTGGAAGAACTGTGCAGCGGGCATTGATGATAAATGGTTACTGTTCAGGACAGCCCGAAGCACTCGCTGCTGAGGGCGTACGAAAGCGCAAACACGTGGTATCGGTCGATTCAGGATGCGAAGTATGAAGCATCGCCCGATGCGTAACTGTTCAGAACGGGTTCTGAACAGTTACGATAATTGCAAGGATATGCAGACAAGAAAGACAGACGTAAGGAAATTCATTAAGAGGAAGAATATGAGATTCAGCAAGTACAATGAACAGATCAGCCCGGGCAGGAGAGCTGTCTTTGCAGTATCCCTTATCCTGTGCCTGATCATGGTCATTTGTATCAAGGGTCAGGCAGTCTGGGCAGCGGATGCCCTGGCTGGATATGGTTCCCAGGAAGAGGAACAGACAGAAGAAGATCCCAACAGCTGGGGAAATTCGAAGCCGGCTCCCTTCCACATTAAGATCCGTTTTGATGAAAAGTTTGAGGAACTGGATGAAGAGGATACAAAGGACTGGAGAAGGCTGACACAGGCAGGATATTATATCTGGGACAATGATCTGGTCTGCGCGTATCTGGAAGGCCTGAAGAAAAAATATGATACGGAGATGGGGAATGTTTCATTCACGACACATAAGGGCGTGAAGATGATGATCTCCACGCCGAACTGTGGCTGGCACATGAATATCGAGATGAGCCGGATCAATCTGGAAGACGCGGCGGACAAGGGTGAGGAGATCGTGGACCCGGCGTGGAATTCCGGATGCATTTACAGCTCCAAGAACGGGATCGGGAAAAAGTACGTAGAGGTGAGCATCGATGAACAGAAGGTATATCTGGTAGAGAACGATGAGATTATCTTTGAATCGGATTGCGTGACGGGAACGTATGGATATACGGAAACGACGAAGGGCGTATACCAGGTGCAGTCCAAGGCATCCCCGACCGTGCTGAAGGATACGGATAAGAATGGGAATAAGTACGAGCAGCCCGTGGAATACTGGATTGCCTTTAATGGTTCCCAGGGAATGCATGATGCTACATGGAGAGGAGAATTCGGAGGACAGATTTACAAGACATGGGGATCCCATGGATGCGTGAATCTTCCCCTGGAATCTGCAGAGCGCATTTATAAAGAAGTGTATGTATATTACCCGGTCATCGTCTACTGATAAAAATGCGTAAAATGACCCGGATACCCGAGATGGCTTCCAGAAGTGAAGCCATCTTTCCTTGTGTGAATCAATGGATGTGTATCAAAGGAAATGACCATTTCTACAGGATCTGGGAGGAGGGCATCAGGTATGCGCGGCAGGGAGCTTTCGTCTCTCCGGGTATCAGCACCGGAGATGCATGGAGGATATAGGATCCATCGTTGATTCCGGAGAGGTCAAGATTGCTGAGGATGATCACATGTCCTGCCAGCAGGATATGTGATTTGGCATTTTCAGGATCAGAGGAATGGCCTTCTGAAAAACCGACGATCAGTGCCTTAAACATGGAGAGAAAGCTTGCTGCTTCTTCAGTGAGGCTGACTTCGCCGCGCAGGAGGATTCTCCGGGAGGATTCCCCGGATGCCTTGCTGATCAGCGCGCCTATCCTTTCCGCAGTAACCTCTCCGTTCATTGTCTCCACGATGCATGGACCAACAAAGGTGCCAAGGGGAACCTGCTCAACCATGCTCCCTTCCTCGCAGGCGAACCCCGGCGCAAAGACAGTTGTCTGAGGGGTGGAAATGTCCTGTATATTTCCGGAAAAAGCCATCTGAGCTTCCGCGGCGCCGCTTCCCGGATCAGTATAACGGCCGGCTTCCATAAAGCCAGCTGTAATAATGCCGGTAGGAACTGCAACAATGCACATGCCGAGCAGAGTAATAACAATGGCGAGTGCTTTTCCAAGAAAAGTCACTGGGTAAATGTCCCCGTATCCGGTTGTGGAAAGAGTAGAGACAGACCACCACAGGCCGGAGAATGCATTTTTAAAAATGGCCGGCTGCGCGTCATGCTCCGCGTAATACATCAGTAAGGATGCCGAGAACAACAGGATGAAGACCAGAAACAGTGACGCAAAGATCATGGTAGCCTTCCGCCTCAGGACAGACAGGATCGCGGAAACCGGATCCAGGTATTGGTTGATGCGGAACAGGCGCAGGATCCTGGCGACCCGGATCAGCCTGAAGACCACCATTCCTGCAGGAATCACGCCGGACAGATAATAGGGAAGGATGGAAAACAGGTCGATCAGGGCAAGGGGCGAGAAGACAAACTTCAGATAGGGAAAGCGGGAAGCAGGATATAGCAGGTCCGCAGTCCACAGACGCAGGGCATATTCCACCGTAAATGTAATCATGCAGACTGCTTCCAGAATACTGAGGAAGCGGTTGGCGGAGGAAGGGAGATGAAAGGTCTGGGCAGTCGTGACCACGATCGACAAAAAGATCAGAGTGATGATGCATCGGTCAAATGCGCGGCTGGCCGGATCCGACCCGCCGGCGATCTGGATGACTTCGAAGATCCTTTGTCTGGCAGATTGTACCTTAGCAGGTGATCGCATAATAACCCTTCTCCTTCCGGCCTGCGGCCTCCCATCTGGCAGAGACGCAACTTAGGATCTGCCACGAATTCACTTATGCATATACTTGTCTGGTTTTCCGATATCTGCATAGTTAATTTCGTGACAGTTCCTTACTGATTCGTATCATATTGAGTTTACCATAAGATCAGGACTGAATGAAAGAAGCCAGGAAATGAAACAGATTGATTTTGAGCATGGAAGCGTATTTCATTGTATCGTGTTAAGCGCGGTTCCGATGCTTGTGGCGCAGGTTCTGAACCTGCTTTACAATATTGTTGACAGAATCTATATTGCGAGGATTCCCCAGGCCGGTACGGATGCCATCGGAGCGGTAGGATTGTGCTTTCCTCTGATTATGGTGATCACGGCATTTACGAACCTGTATGGATCCGGCGGCGCACCTTTATTTTCCATGGCGTTTGGAAAGAAAGAGACGCAGCGCGCCCAGAAGCTGATGAATCTCTCCTTTCGACTGGAGATCATGACTGGAATCATACTCATGGCATGCGGAGAACTGCTTCAGGTACCCCTGCTCAGGCTGTTTGGAGCATCCGAAGTAACACTTCCGCTGGCATCTTCCTATCTGAGCATATATCTGACAGGAACCGTGTTCAGCATGATCGCAGGCGGGATGAACCCATTTATCAATGCTCAGGGATATCCGGTGATCGGGATGATAAGTATTGCGGCAGGAGCTGTCATGAATATCGTTTTGGATCCGGTATTCATCTTTACCCTGAAGCTGGGGATCAGAGGAGCTGCGATCGCAACAGTCCTGTCCCAGGCGGTGTCAGCAGGTATCGTAATCTGGTTTCTTCGTTCGAAAAAGACCATGAGCAGGCTGGTCAGGATGAGAATCAGGGAATTCCTGTCTTCAGGGCGGCAGATCAGGCAGATCATCAGCCTGGGCCTGACATCCTTTGTGATGCAGTTTACCAACAGCCTGGTATCGGTTTCCTGCAACAGCGTGCTTTCCAGAACGGGAGGGGATGTATATGTCAGCGTCATGACCATCATTTCCTCAGTCCGGCAGCTGATGGACACGCCGATCCTCGCAATTGCTGACGGGGCGTCTCCGGTCATAAGCTTTAATTACGGAGCCGGGAAACCGAAGCGGGTGAGGCATGCGATCAGGATTCTGACGATCCTGTGCTTTTCCTACACGCTGCTGGCATGGATCTTTATTATCCTGCGCAGTGATCTTGTGATCGGGATCTTTACCTCTGACAGGGAAATTCTGAAGGACGCGATGCCATCCCTGCACATTTATTTCTTTGCTTTCGTGTTTCAGACATTTCAGTATACAGGACAGTCGGCATTCAAAGCGCTAGGAAAGAGCCGGCAGGCGATTTTTTTCTCCCTCCTGCGTAAGGTAGTGATCGTAGTGCCACTGACCTTTCTCCTCCCCTATGCCTTCCATATGGGGACAAAGGGAGTTTTCATGGCGGAGCCTGTGTCGAATGTGATCGGCGGCCTTGCCTGCTATCTGACAATGATCCGGACCGTATTCCCGGAGCTTCGGCGGATGGAAAGCAAGAAGATATAAATGCCCATTTGGCTCGTTGCATATGGTATACTGAATCAACAGGAAACTGGCGGGGGATCCTGTGCAGGGTAAGGATCTGTTACAGAATAACTTGTACATCTGACTTGTCCAAACGCTCATCTGCTGCGTTGGAAAGCCTCGCCGTAGTAAGTCATTGATTGACAGGTCATGACGTTACAGGATTTTGGAAAGGCGGATCGCTTCGGCGGCCGCCTTCATTTTTTCGGGAGGAAGGACGAGCGCCATGCGGACGTAGCCTTCTCCCAGTTTCCCGAAGGAGGCGCCGGGGGTGACGATAACGCCGGACTTCTCCATCAGCTCCATTGTAAAGGCGAAGGAATCCCGCCGTCCGCCGGGAAGCGGCGCCCAGACAAACATGGTTCCCTTCGAATCCGGTACATCCCAGCCGATGTCCCTGAGGCTCTGGCATAAGGTCTTCATGCGTTCTTCATAGTCAGCGCACTGCTTCCGGACACTGTCCTGGGAACCGTTGAGGGCGGCGGCGATCCCATACTGAAGGGGCAGGAACATCCCGTAATCGAATTGACTCCTGACATCCCGGAAGACCTTGACGATCCGCCTGTTTCCCACCACGAGTGAGGTTCTGGCTCCTGTCATGTTGTAGGATTTGGACAGAGAATAGAATTCCACCCCGACATCTCTGGCACCCGGATAGGAGAGGAAGGACTTTCCCGTGCGGCCACCGTAGATGATGTCAGAGTAAGCATTGTCGTGAATAACGATGACATGATGCGCCTTCGCCCAGTCAATCAGGCGCAGGTAAAAAGCGTCATCCGCTGTCGCGCAGACCGGATTGAGGGGATAGGAGACCAGAATATACTTTGCCTGGTCCGCGATTTCATTGGGGATTTTGTCAAGATCCGGAAGGTAATCATTTTCAGGAAGCAGGTCATAGGAAATGGCCGTGGCCGAGCACAGCTGCGGTCCGATTGAGAAAATGGGATATCCGGGATCCGGAACCAGTACAAGATCGCCGGGATCACACAGCGCAAGCGCGATATGCGCCATGCCCTCCTGGGATCCGTTGATCGTCATGATCTCTTCATCCTCCAGCGTGACATGGAACCTGCGCCGGTAAAAGTCCTTTACCGCATTCAGCAGGAAGGGGCGGTCGGTCAGGGAATACTTATAATTTTCCGGATCCTTTGCAGCCTCACTCACCGCCTGGACGATGTGGGGCGGAGTCGGGAAATCCGGGGTTCCCACCGACAGATTGTAGATCGTTTTTCCCTCCTTCAGAAGCTGGCGTTTCTTTTCATCCAGGATCGCGAAGATACCGGCCTGGAAGGTCATTGCCCGTTTCGAAAATGTAAGCTGTTCCATTGTATTTCTCCATTCTCATTCAGATTCTCAGCAGCACGATAAGATCAGTTCCATGATCTTATCAATGGCATTCCCCTGATTGCTCCTGGACATTGCGGCGATGTATTTCTCCTTGTCCCGGTACAGTTCTTTCAGGGAACTGAGCAGGGACTCAGGCGTCATGAGCTCTTCCTTGAGTACGAGGCTGTATCCCTGTTTCCGGTAAGATTCTGCGTTCAGGATCTGGTCTCCTCTGCTGGAAGAGGCGGGCAGCGGGATCAGGAGATTCGGCTTTCTGAGCGCCAGCAATTCACAGATCGCGTTTGCCCCGGCGCGGGACAGGACAAAATCAGACAGGGCAAACAGGTCTTTCAATTCATCGGACACGTACTCCAGCTGGACATACCCTTCTTTTCCCTGCAGGGAATCATCAAGATTTCCTTTTCCGCACAGATGAATGATCCGGATCTCTTTCAGAAGGATGTCGAGATCCTGCCGGAGGGCCTTGTTGATCGCGGCGGAGCCCTGGCTTCCTCCGATCACAAGGAGGGTCGGCCGGTCCATGCCTTCCCAGCCCAGATAGTCAAGCGCGGCTTCCTTGCTGCCCTGCAGAAGCTCCTGCCGGATCGGCGATCCGGTCAGAACTGCCTTATCCGCAGGAAGCTCCTTCAGGGTTTCCGGGAAGGAGCAGCATACTTTGCTGGCAGCGGGAATCGAGAGACGGTTCGCAAGCCCCGGCGTCATGTCCGATTCGTGTATGATAGCAGGAATATGAAGCGTGCCTGCAGCGCGGACGACAGGGACACTGACAAAGCCGCCTTTGGAAAAGATCACATCCGGCTTGAGCTTTTTGAGCAGTGCGCGTGCCTGGGAGAAGCCATGGATCACGCGGAAGGGGTCTGTGAAATTCTTCCAGTCAAAATACCGGCGCAGTTTTCCCACAGAGATCCCGTAGTAGGGAATATTTTCCTTCTGGATCAAAGAGGATTCGATTCCGGAATAGGAACCGATATAATAGATTTCAAATCCCTTGTCCCGGAGGGAAGGGAGCAGTGCAATATTCGGTGTCACATGGCCGGCAGTTCCCCCGCCGGTCAGAACGATTCGCTTTCCCATGGTGAATCTCCTTACTTAGAAAAAATATAGCACCAGCACTGTAACAAGTCACGCCCCCATCAGCGGGCCGGCCTGTGGGTGTGATTTGTTGCCCGGCATTTCAAAATAAAAAAAGAGTTTACATATTTTTCATGAATATTCTGAAAGAGTTGTGCTATAATGGACTTGCCTGAACATGAATGTGCCGCGGCTCACGGTTCTGCTGCCGGGTGCCCTGACATGTCACATGGGACGGCCGCAACATGGGTATTATAACATAGAAACGAGATTTCAGCAGAAGAAAGGAGGAGAGGCAAAGCAGAAACGTAAAGGGAAAGGAGGAACATGAAACCTGCAGGAAAAATCCTAGGGTTTCGTGAAGAAGGCCTGAGGGGACTTCACTTCTACATCAAGGGACTGGAATTTCCGGTCGTTGCAGCCGAATACTCGGAACGGGATGCGATGCTCTTCAAGTATCTGGATGAAAATGTGAAGAAGGGCCTGATGACCAGCGAGACGATCTGTCAATGGTGCATCAGCCATGAGATCTACTTCACCCTTCTGTACGGAATCCGCCTAAGTCATATTTTCCTTTATCCGGGAAAAACATGGAGATTTCTACAAATGCGGGTGAGATTAAAGAATTACGCTGTCAGATGAAGATCGGTCAGCCACCAGTATGTAACGAGGTGTTAAGTTGAACAAAAACCTGAACATGATGAGGGAAAGCTCAATTCCCGGGTAAGACTGCGGTTTGTTGTCCGCAGTCTTATTTTGTTCCGGCATCCTAAGAACCTGCCACGAATTAACTTATGCGTATTGTTTGTCCGGTTTTCCGATATCTGCGTCAGAAAGCCTCGTCGTACATCAATTCTGCTCCCGCTGCATCTGCCTGACAAAATTCCCCATGCTTCCGTACATCAGGTCATCGAGTAGGGAGGCACCGAGGCTGCGGACGGTGACAGAGGGAAGGTACAGGCGGATCAGCTTCCGGCGGACGTCGTCGAGGGAAAGAGCATCCAGGTTTTTTTCAAACTGGGAGACTTTGGAGCGTGATACTGGATCGGGAAGGATGGGAAAGAAGACGGTGCTGCTCATTTTCAGAAGGTCAGGGATGTCCCGGATCTGGTCTCCGATGTCAAGGACGATTGCCTGATATCCGCCGTCCTGAGCGAGGGAGGCAAAGAACCGTATCCATTCCGGCACGCTTGTTTCCCGCAAATCCTCCGGGAAGAATGGAGGCGGGCAGATATCAAGATTCCCATAGCTTTTGACGATGCTCTCGAGCCTGGAACCCAGATTCTCCGGTTCCGCGCGTGAAGCATGCATCAGGTCTGCCATGTCTTCGCGCCAGCTCGCTTTGAGCAGCCCTTCCAGGCCGCTGCAGTTTTCCAGGTTCAGATAAAGAGTCTTTTCAGATTGCGAGATGTCCTGTGCAAGCGTGAGGGAAAACAATGTTTTGCCGCAGCGGGCAATGGGAGAGTACACACTGATCAGCCGGCAGTTTCCCAAAGAATCCTTCAGCCGTTCATCCGCCTGTCCTGCAAAGCTGCAGACCAGACGGGCAATTGTGTCGGAATCCTGGTATTTGTCAATAAACACGTCATCCTCTTCCAGGTTTGGCGCTTCCCCGTCGGAAAGAATGATGGTCCGGTGAACATTCAGGGAGCGTACCTCATCCGTCATCGCATCGACGGAAATCAGCAGGATCTCAATCTCATGGCCCTGCGCATATTCAATCAGGCTGTCCAGCCTGGTAAATGCCATCACCCGGAATGGAAGATCCGTTTTCTGGTTAAGGTAATCTGCAAGATGGACGACATAGGCTTCCTCCAGGTCGCAGATGGCAAAGATTTTCTTTTCTTTTTTCATTTTCTGAAACCTCCTTCTTTATCGTAGGTATTTTTGTTGCAAGCTATGTGCAGCTGGCAGGGACGTGACTCAATGTCATTCAGTTTCCGATTTCACAGCTTTCTGAACACCTCCTAAGAGCCCGGGAAAGCAGAAACTGTATGACATCGGGCATGTAATTTTCTTTTGTGACAGAACCTGATTGATCATTGATCATATAAGGAAATGTGGAAGATCAGTGAGAACAAGGAGAAGGGCACATAGTATGGGGACAGCGAAGCAGAATTCTCCTGAGGAATGATCACCGGAAACGGGCCTTGATTTTGAGGTGCGGTAGGGCGGAAGTGTTCCCGTCGTGACAGCTTTTTGCACATACTGGTACAGATGGCTCATCCGCCAGGCCAGGCTTTTGTGCCTGATCATAATGTATGCGGACCAGGCAGCACCGATCAGGAGAGAGTACCACATGACAGTCATGCAGCATTTTGCGCCAAGCTCAAGTCCGATGACAGAAAGAAGCTTCACATCACCGCCGCCGATCATTTTCAGGGTGGCAAGCATTCCAAGGCAAAGCCATGGCAGCAGGAATCCGGCCAGGCCATCCGCAACAGGGGGCAGGACATGCGGAAAGAACCGGCAGACCGTCAGGATGCGCGATAACAGTGTTCCAGTAAGGCCGCAGAGGATCAATGAATTCGGGATCCTTCTGGTGTTCAGGTCGCAGAAGGCGCAGGCACAGGCAAAGGGAAGCAAGGTGACCAGATTCATGGGAAGACTCCTTTGCAGATCGGGAGGAATCAAGATGGAAGAGAAGGGCGGAAAAGCAGGAAAAGCCAGGAAAGCCGGAAGAGACTGAGAGCAGGGTTTGAGAAGGAAAAGAAATGGGGTCTGTTCAGGACAGGTTCCAAACGGTTACAGAAAATGATGCGCCGAATGAGACGTAGAAAGGTTACACAAGATGTGATGCAAATGATTATTGTTTATATGCAGCATCTGAATTGACTCTATCTTATCATGTTAAAAAAGAGAAAGCAAGTATGGGTGATCTGCAAATTTCACTTGATGCCATATACCGTTACAAGTCACCCACTGGCCCGCGGGGGGCGGGACGCACACTTTTGAAAGGATCTTCCCTGGCTCACATCTGTCTGTGAAATCAGAAAGGAAATGACACCCCGCCCGAAGGGGTGTCATTTCCTGAAGATAACATTTATGCAGCTGTTCAGGACAGGTTCTGAACAGTTACACATTTTTTATTATGCCGCAGCGTCGTCCGTCTTTTTTCCAAGAACCAGCACAACAATGATCATAAGAAGAACCGCGAACGGAAGGGCGGTGACTGCCGGGATATGGTTGACTGCAAGGATTCCGGCAAGCAGATATCCAAGGGCGGAGACACATGCGCAGGTCAATGCATAAGGAAGCTGGGTCGATACATGATTGACATGCTCACACTGGGCACCTGCCGAGGACATGATCGTTGTATCCGAGATCGGACTACAGTGGTCTCCGCATACGGCACCGGCCATGCAGGCCGCGACGCATACGATGGAGATCGGATTGCCATCCGACCATGGGAAGGCTTGCAAGACGATGGGAATCAGGATGCCGAAGGTTCCCCAGCTGGTGCCGGTCGCAAAGCTGAGGACACAGCCGATCAGGAAGATGACAGCAGGAAGGAACATCTGCAGCCCCTTTGCGGAACCCTGGATGATGCCTGCCACATAGACATCCGCGCCAAGGTAAGATGTCATATTCTTCAAGGACCATGCGAAGATCAGGATCATGATCGCAGGAACCATTGCCTTGAAGCCCTCCGGCACACAGCCCACTGCTTCCTTAAAGGAGAAGGATCTGCGGGCAACGTAGTAAATGATCGCGAAGAGAAGTCCGAAGGCGGAGCCCAGCATGAGACCTACCGAAGCGTCGGAATTGGAGAATGCATCAATAAAGTTCGCGCCGCTGAAGAACCCGCCGGTGTAGATCATGCCGATAACGCAGCAGACGACGAGAACGATAACGGGAAGGATCAGGTCGATGACCTTTCCCTTGCCTTCCGGGACAGTGTCTGCCTCGTTCGCATAGGGATTTGCACCGGAAAACAGGTCACCGGCTTTTGCATTTTTCTCAAACTTCATCATCGGGCCATAATCCACGTTCTTGATCGTGATCGTAAGCATCATGACGATGGTCAGGAGGGCATAGAAATTGTAGGGGATCGTCCGGATGAAAAGAGCAAGGCCGGAACCGTCCGGAACGAAGCCTGAGACCGCAGCTGCCCAGGATGAGATCGGCGCGATAATGCAGACCGGGGCTGCTGTCGCATCGATCAGATAGGCAAGCTTTGCCCTGGAGATCTTGTGCCGGTCGGTCACGGGACGCATGACAGAGCCCACCGTCAGGCAGTTGAAATAGTCATCGATGAAGATCAGGATGCCAAGCAGGATGGTGGAAAGCTGGGCACCGCGCCTGGTTTTGATATGATCATCCGCCCAACGGCCAAATGCGGCCGAACCGCCGGCTTTGTTCATCAGCGAGACGATGGATCCCAGCATGATCAGGAATACCAGGATACCCACATTGTACGGGTCTGAGACAGAGGCGACAATGCCGTTGGTGAAGATGTTCCCCAGTGTTTTCTCAAAGTTGCCGTTTGCCGCCAGAACCGCGCCTACCGTGATCCCGATAAACAGGGAAGAATAGACCTCTCTGGTGATGAGTGCCAGGATGATTGCTACAAAGGACGGAATCAGGGCCCAAAAAGTATTGTAGAAATGAGAGCTTTTGGCGATCTCCTGCGCTGCGTCCTCCGCCAGCACGTTCATTGCCGGAGCCAGAGCCAGGAGAAGTCCTGCGGGCAGGACAAGTGCCAATCGTTTCTTTGCTGATCGATTCATACTACCTCCTCCTTGTAATTCATAACTTTAATCAGCAACGCTTTGCAATGTTAAAGTGCATGTATCAGAATTATTATCTCAAATCGTCAGAGGTTGTCAAGATAAAAAAGAAGCAGGTTAACTGTTCAGGACAGCCCGAAGCACTTGCAAAACAGTCAATTTGCACAAAAAATCCCCTCTGTCTGTTCAGAAGGGATTTTTCCTGAAACTGTTCAAAGCAGTTTCTATTCCTTTTCATTCAGGTTTTGATCCACGCTGCAGTATTCTGAAATCTGCGGTCATGACCTGCGGTACTCCATCTCAGAGCGCGGTGCGCGTGTCATCAGGAAATGTACGGTTTCTCTGGGGTCGGCACCGTGATTGACCACTGCATCGATCGCATTGACCAGGGGCATCTCCACGTTGTACTTTTTCTGCAGCTCAAGGGCCGCAGGAATGGCGTTGATCCCTTCGACGACCATGCCGATCTTTTGGATAGCGTCGGCCGGTGCCATGCCTTCACCGATCAGATGCCCGCAGCGGTTGTTTCTGGAGTGTACGGAGGTTGCGGTCACGATCAGGTCTCCGATCCCGGCGAGTCCCGAAAAGGTTCCGGGCTCACATCCCATTGCGATGCCGAGGCTTGTGATCTCGTGCATCCCCCGGGTGATCAGTGCAGCCTTCGTATTATCCCCATATCCGAGCCCAAGGGCGGCGCCGCTGGCAAGGGCGATGATGTTCTTCATCGCGCCGCACAGTTCAACCCCCGTGATGTCGTCATTGGTATAGACACGCATCACGTCATTCATGAAGATCTGCTGTACCTCCAGTGCCGCATCCTCGTCGCTGCTAGCGGCAACGATAGTCGTGGGAAGATCCTTTGCGACTTCCTCCGCATGGGTCGGACCCGAGAGTGCGACAAGGCGGGCAGCCTTTCCAGCCTTTCTCAGTTCATCCGCGATGACCTGAGTCAAGGTCATAAGTGTTCCCCTCTCAATGCCTTTTGCAGCATCTACAA
>CAMJIC010000029.1 GCA_946405675.1 uncultured Clostridia bacterium | reverse complement strand
ATCTTAAGGTAAGCGTAATGTCCTCCTGTCGTAAGGATTCTTCTCCCATCGGCAAGCGCGATCTTCTTCAGATCATCCAGCTTACGAACCTGCTCCCCCGCAAGCGCCTTTTCCACCACTTCACGGATCGCGTCATAAGCCGTCGTACCTACAACCGCATCCACCTCCGGCAGGGACATGCGGATCTCATCCGCATAACGCTGCGCCATGCAGCCGCAGGCGATCAATGCCTTGCAGCGTCCTTCCTTCTTATACTTTGCCATCTCAAGAAGCGTATCGATCGATTCCTGCTTGGCGTCCGTAATGAAGCAGCAGGTGTTCACAATGATCACATCCGCTTCCGTCTCATCATCTGTCAGCACATAGCCTCCGCCGCCCAGAAGCGCAAGCATCTTCTCGGCATCTACGCGGTTTTTGTCACAGCCAAGGGAAACAAACAGGATCTTCGGCTTTTCACGGATCAATTGTTTTCTCCCGCCTCCTGCGCTCTTTCATCAAGGATCACCTTTGCCTCTTCCAAGGTCGGAACATTCTCCTCGACAAAACGATCCGCCATCTCAGAGATCTCCTTCGCGTCTTCCAGGCTCTCATCCTTGGACACGATCCGGATCAGGCCATCCTCAAGCTCGCTGACCGCCTCCGATAGCGGCTTCCTCCCGACCGGTACATGGCTCCGCTCTTCCTCTGCAATGATCTGTCTTGCCCTCTTCGCTGTCGCCATGACAATGGAATACCTGGAGTTGATCACAGGAGTATCATCCTCGGAATCCTTGTTGATGATTTTCATAAGTTCAGTGTAGGATGGATGCAGCATACAGTTTTTATCTCCTTATCTGGTCACAGCAGCTCATGGTCTCTGGCCATGAACCTGCTTCTGCTTGGTTTTATTCTATCTGTAAAAATGGAACCATTCAGCCCTCAGTCACCTCTTTCAGGTCTGCCTGGAGCTTTTCAAGAAACGGCATATTGCTCCTGGTCCGAAGGCGCTGGGCACGGATCAGGGTATGCAGCCTCGCGGCGCACCGGTCCACATCTTCATTGATGACAATATAGTCATACTCCGGTACGCGCTTTGCCTCCTCCATCGCCCGCTTCATGCGCTTCGCGATCACCTCATCCGTCTCGGTTCCCCTGCCCTTGAGTCTGTCATACAGAACCTTCGCTCCGGGAGGAAGCATATAAATCAGCACCGCGTCCGGAACCTTCTTCTTGATGTTCAAAGCACCCTGCACTTCGATCTCCAGGATGACATCGAAGCCTTCCTCCAGTTTTTCTTCCACATAGGACCGCGGCGTTCCATAATAGTTTCCTACATAATTGGCGTACTCAAGAAGCTCTTCGCCCCGGATCATCTCTTCGAAGCGATCCTTTGTCACAAAAAAGTAATGAACGCCATCCACCTCGCCGGGACGCGGGCTGCGGGTCGTCGCAGAGACAGAGTACGCGTACCCCTCCCTGGTCTCAAACAACGACTTCAGTACAGTTCCCTTCCCTACGCCGGCAAAGCCGGAAAGAACGATCAGGCTTCCTCTGGTTTTCATCTTTCAGCCTCCCTGCCCGATCAAAGCGGGCGCCCCGATCAGCCTTCTTCCAATGGTATCCGGAACCAGGCTTGACAATACAATCCGGTCATTCTCACAGACGATCACTGCCTTCGTCTTCCGTCCTGCCGTGGCATCAACCACCTTATCCTGTTCCCTGGCTCTTTGCACCAGGCGCTTGATCGGCGCGGCGTCCGGACTCACAATGGAGATAATCTTGTCTGAATTAACGAGGTTGCCGAATCCGACATTGATAAACTGACTATTCAATATTCTGCACCTGCTCCCGGATCTTTTCGATCACCGTTTTGAGATCGATCGCAAGATTGCTTGTCTCAAGGTCATTGGCCTTGGAGAGGATCGTGTTTGCTTCACGGTTCATCTCCTGCGCAATGAAGTCAAGCTTGCGTCCGATGTCATCCCCCTTCTCCAGTTCCTTCTTCATGGTATCGATATGGCTCTTCAGCCGGACTGTCTCTTCATCCGTCGCCAGCTTGTCGGCAAACAGAATGACCTCCGCAGCCAGGCGGTTTTCATCGATCTGGTTATCCTCCAGGAGTGCGGCGACCTTCTCCTTCAGACGAAGCTCATAAGCGGAAATGATCTCAGGATACCGTCTTGTGATCCCTTCCACCAGCTCCTCCATGTGAGACAGCTTTCCGTCAAGATCATCCTTCAGGTTCTTCCCTTCCCGCTTCCGGGCATCTACCAGCATCTCAAGAGCCTGGTCCAGTGCTTCCTTCAGCACTGACCATACCTCTTCCTCATCCATGGAATCTTCCCTGAGGCGGAAGATCTCGGGCTGCGCGCCAAGCTTCACGGCAGTGAGGTCGTTCTCCAGATGAAAACGCTCCGCCATCCTTGCGTAGGCATCCACATATTCCTGGGCAAGATGCTCATTGAACTGCAGGTCGTATTCCGCCTCCCCGATGATCTCATAGGTGACAAACACGTCAACCTTTCCCCTGCCAAGGTACTTCTTCAATTCTGAACGGATCGAAGTATCCAGGTAAGCATACTCCTTCGGGATCCGGACATTGGAATCAAGGTAACGGTGGTTGACACTCTTCATCTCCACCGTAAATTTTAATGTTTCCGACGAGTGTTCTCCGCGGCCGAAGCCGGTCATGCTTTTGATCATAGTCTCTGTCAGCCTTTATTTGTATGGGTGCACATAAAGATTCAGTCAATATTATAAGTCTATGTTTTCTTTAAAGTCAATGTAGATTGTGGTATAACAGTCTACATACCGGTTACAGTGTTACAAGTCACACCCTGGCCAGGTCACGTTTCACTGCCCGGCCGGGCAGTGAACTGTAACCTGGAGAGGGTTGTGGCTTGTTACCTGCAATCTGTCAAAATATCCGAACATAATTTTAAGGAAGGAACCTGGCTCATATGGCTCTTGATGGAATTGCCGTTGCAAATATCGTGAATGAAATGAACGCTTCCCTGGCGGGGGCGCGGATCAGTAAGATTGCCCAGCCGGAGGCGGATGAGATCATGCTTACGGTGAAGACAATGGCGGGGCAAAGGCGGCTTTTGATTTCTGCTTCCGCTTCGCTTCCGCTGATCTACTTTACGGAGAAGAATAAGCTCAGCCCGATGAAAGCGCCGAATTTCTGCATGCTGCTGCGCAAGCATATCGGGAGCGGGAAGATCATCAGGGTGTGGCAGCCTTCCCTGGAGAGGATCATTCATTTTGAGATCGAGCATTATGATGAGATGGGCGACCTTCGGCGGAAGGACCTGGTGCTGGAGCTGATGGGGAAGCATTCTAACCTGATCTTCTGCGATGAGAAAGGCATGATCATCGACTCCCTCAAGCACATTTCCGCCCAGACATCTTCGGTGCGGGAGGTTTTGCCGGGAAGACAGTATTTTATCGCCCTGACACAGGATAAGCTGGATCCGCTCAGCGCGGGAAGGGAGGATTTCGTGTCGGCTGTCTTCACAAAGCCGCAGCCTTTGTTTAAGGCGATTTACATGAGTTTTACCGGCATCAGCCCTGTCATTGCGCAGGAGGTGTGCTGCCGTGCAAACCTGGACAGCGATATGAGCGCGAAGGAGATCCCTGAGGACGGGCAGCTGCATCTGGCAAGGATCTTTCTTCAGCTGATGGAGGATGTCAGGGAGGGAATCTTTTCACCTAATATCATCTATGATGCGCAGGATATCCCTGTTGAATTCTCATCGGTTCCCCTGACGATGTACCAGGATATGGCTGCCAGGCAGTTTGATTCCATCTCAGAGGTGCTTGAAACCTATTATGCGCAGAAAAACGCTTCCTCCCGGATCCGCCAGAAAAGCGCGGATCTCAGGCATCTGGTGAACACCATGCTGGAGAGGGAAGCCAAAAAGCTGGACCTGCAGGAGCGCCAGCTGAAGGATACCGGAAAACGGGATAAATTCCGCCTGTACGGAGAGCTTCTGAATACATGGGGGTACAATGTGCCGTCTGGCGCCTCAAGCGTCACTCTCCCGAATTATTACGACAATGACACAGAGGTGAAGATCACCCTTGACCCCAACAAGACCGCTTCGGAAAATGCCCAGCGGTACTATGAGAAGTATGAAAAATTAAAACGCACCTTCGAAGCTCTGAGCGAGCTGACGGAGCAGACCCGGTCTGAGGTGGAGCAGCTCAAATCCATCCAGACCTTCCTCGACCAGGCACAGAGTGAAGCGGACCTGAATCAGATCCGGGAAGAATTAGTCACTTCCGGATACCTGAAAAAACACGACACACAAAAGAAGAAAGGCGCATCCCGCCCTGAACGGTCCCGCCCCTGGCATTACCGTACCCAGGACGGATATGATATCTACGTCGGTAAAAATAACCTTCAGAACGATGAGCTCACATTTAAGTCCGCGAATGCCTCTGACTGGTGGTTCCATTCCAAGAAGGCGCCCGGCTCCCATGTGATTGCACGCAGGAAGGACGGGCAGGACCTGCCGGACCATGTATTTGAGCTTGCTGCCTCCGCCGCTGCCTACTATTCCAGCGCCAGGGACGCGGACAAGGTGGAGATCGACTACGTCCAGCGGCGCGAAGTCAAAAAGCCAAACGGCTCCAAGCCGGGTTTTGTCATTTACTATACGAATTATTCCATGACCGCCCGCCCCGACATCTCACAGCTGACTCTCATAGAATAAAGCCAATCATAAAACCCGGAGGGATGAGAATCCTACCCATCCCTCCGGGTCTTTCCATATACAAGTCACTCCCCCGCAAGGTTACAGCTCACTGACCGGCCTGGCAGGACATGGAGTGACTTACAAACATTATTTCGCCACAATATTAATGATCTTCTTCGGCACAAAGATCTCTTTCAGGATCGTCTTGCCTTCGAGCTTCTCTCCAAGGGCTTCCTTCGCTTTCGCCAGCGCCTCATCCTTTGTGACATCCACCGGGAGCTTAATGACGGCTCTCGTTTTGCCCATCATCTGCACCGGATACTCAATCTCATCTTCCTTCATCGCCTCCGGATCGCACACTGGCCAGGACTGGTGGAACACAGAGTCCTCATGGCCCAGCTCCCTCCAAAGCTCTTCTCCGATATGCGGCGCGAAGGGCGCAAGCATGATCACTGCATCCTCAAGCGTGGCATGGTCAATCCCGCCCTCCGCCTGATTCAGCTTTACCAGGGCATTCGTGTATTCCATGAAGCCTGAGACGACAGTATTCAGTGAAAAGCTCTCAAACCTGCGGCTGATCGTGTCGATCATCTTGTGATGGACACGCACCATCTCGCGGCTGGGCACAAATTCTGTCTGGCTCTTGTTCTCCATGACCATGTTGTAGAACCTGGACAGGAACCGGTAGACACCGTCAATTCCCCTGTCGTCCCACTCCGCGTCCAGTTCCGGCGGCCCGACAAACAGCTCATACATTCTCAGGCTGTCACAGCCGTAATTCTCAACCAGGTCATCCGGGCTGATCACATTTCCCTTGGACTTCGACATCTTGATGCCATTCTTGCCGGTGATCATTCCCTGGTTGAACAGCTTGATAAACGGCTCATCAAAGTCCACCACACCGATGTCATGCAGAAACTTCGTCCAAAACCGGGAATACAGCAGGTGAAGGACAGCATGCTCCACGCCGCCGATGTACATGTCAACCGGCAGGTACTTGTCCGCCTTCTCCCTGGAAACCAGTTCCTTGTCGTTGTGCGGATCTACATAGCGCAGGAAATACCAGGACGAACCGGCCCACTGGGGCATCGTGTTCGTCTCACGCTTCGCGGCGCCGCCGCACTTCGGGCAGGTGCAGTTCACCCAGTCATCCATGTGTGCCAGGGGAGATTCTCCCGTGTCCGTCGGCTCGTAGCTCTTGACATCAGGAAGAAGGACCGGGAGATCCTCTTCCGGAACAGGCACATTGCCGCAGTTCGGGCAATGAATGATCGGGATGGGTTCCCCCCAGTACCTTTGCCTTGAAAAGACCCAGTCACGCAGCTTATAATTGACCGTCGCCTTACCGATGCCCATCTCCTCCACGATATAGGGCGCTTCCTTTTTCATTTCCGCGCAGTCCCTGCCGTTCCAGTCGCCGGAATTGATCAGGACGCCGCTGACCGCGGTCACGGCTTCTGTCATGTTCTCGATTTCCTTCCCGTCCTGGGAAATGACCTGGACGATCGGGAGGTCAAATTTCTTCGCGAATGCAAAGTCTCTGTCATCATGAGCAGGAACGCACATGATGGCGCCTGTCCCATAATCTGCAAGGACGTAATCGGAGGTCCAGATCGGGATCTTTGCGCCGTTGAGCGGGTTGATCGCATAGGATCCGGTAAAGACACCGGTCTTATCCTTATCTGAGACGGCCATACGATCGACGTTCGACTTGTTGGCGGCATCTGCGATGTATTTCTCCACCGCTTCCCTTGTCTCGTCCGTCGCAAGGCTCTTTGTCAGCGCATGCTCCGGGCTGAGGACCATGAAGGTCGCGCCATAGAGCGTATCCGGACGGGTCGTATATACCTTGATCTTGTCATCCCTTCCTTCTACAGGAAAGTCCACCTCTGCCCCATAGCTCTTCCCGATCCAGTCAGTCTGCATCTTCTTGACCTTCTCCGGCCAGTCCAGGGTATCCAGCCCCTCCAGCAGACGGTCCGCGTAATCCGTGATCTTCAGCATCCACTGGCGCAGGTTCTTCTTTGTGACCGGGGTTCCGCAGCGCTCGCAGCAGCCATTGACGACCTCTTCATTTGCAAGGACCGCCTTGCAGCCCGGGCACCAGTTCAGCGGGAATTCCTTTTCATAGGCAAGCCCCTTCTTGAACAGCTGCACAAAGATCCACTGGGTCCATTTGTAGAAAGCAGGATCCGTGGTATCCACTTCCCTGTCCCAGTCATAGATGGCAGCGATCTGCTTAATCTGCTTTTTGATATTCCTGATATTTGCCTCAGTGGAGATCCTGGGATGCTGGCCGGTCTTGATGGCATAATTCTCCGCAGGAAGGCCGAACGCATCCCATCCCATGGGATGGATGACATAGTATCCCTGCATCATCTTATAACGGCTCCAGGCATCGGAAATCACATATCCCCGCCAATGTCCCACATGGAGTCCGTTGCCGGACGGGTACGGAAACATATCCAGGCAATAATACTTTTCCTTGTCTCCTTCCACATTGATGGGATGCTCCTCCCATTCCCTGCGCCATTTTTGTTCGATCGCTCTGTGATTGTACGAAATCGCCATCGTGATGCTCCTCCTATCTGAAATATTCAAACTGCAGCCCGTACAGCTTGACAGTATCACCGTCTTCCACACCCAGCTTCTCCAGGTCCTTCAGGATCCCTGTATCCTTCAGGAAATTCTGGAAGAAACGGAAGCCCTTCTCCGAATCAAGGTTCGTATACCCCAGCATCTTCTCAACCTTAGGCCCTTCCACATGGAACAGATGGGCGTCTTCTTCATCCCGCCACACCTGGTACGGAAGGTTGTTCCCCGGAATATGATCCTCCGGGAAATACTCCTGGGCAAATACCTCGACCTCCTTCGGGACAGTCTGGAGCATATCATACACCGCGTACAACAGTTCCTTCAAGCCCTGCCCGGTCGCTGCGGAGATTGCGAATACCTTCACGCCCTTTGGCCCGAACTCTGCGCGGATCCGCCCGACAGGATCCAGGTCCTGCGAATAGACCGCATCACATTTATTGGCCGCAATGATCTGAGGCTTTTTCTCAAGGGATACATTGTAGGCCGCCAGCTCTTCATCGATCCGATAGATATCCTCCACGGGATCCCGCCCTTCGACCGACGCCGCATCCACCACATGCACCAGGATCTTGCAGCGCTCAATGTGGCGCAGGAATTCATGCCCAAGCCCCGCGCCCTGGCTGGCTCCCTCGATCAGGCCAGGGATGTCGGCAACGACAAATCCCTCTCCGTCTCCCAGATCCACAACGCCGAGATTGGGTTCCAGAGTGGTGAAATGATAATCTGCTATTTTCGGCGATGCGTTGGAAATGCGTGAAAGCAGGGTGGATTTCCCCACATTCGGATAACCGATCAGTCCCACATCCGCGATCAGCTTCAGTTCCAGCGCCACCTCAAGCTCCCGCGCCTCCTGCCCCGGCTGCGCATACGTCGGCGCCTGCATGGTGGAAGTCGCGTAATGCATGTTCCCGTTTCCGCCCCTTCCGCCCTTCAGGACGATCTGGCGGCGGTTTTCACCTGACAGGTCTGCGATCACCTCGCCGGTACTTGCCAGCTTCACGACGGTTCCTTCGGGAACCCTCAGAACGATATCCTTTCCGTCCGCGCCGTGCTGTCGCTTCTTTCTGCCGGCCTCCCCGTCCGTCGCGGAGTATTTCCTGTGGTGCCGGTAAGCCATCAGCGTATTGGTATTATTATCCACCTCAAAAATGACGTCTCCGCCTTTTCCGCCGTCGCCTCCGTCCGGTCCGCCGTCCGGGACAAACTTCTCACGCCGGAAGCTTACATGCCCGTCTCCGCCCTTTCCGGAACGAATGATGATTTTTGCTCTGTCAGCAAACATAAGGTAACTCCTGTCGTTATCAAACAATCAAGGCTGCAAGTCACGCCCTGCCAGCGGGACGGCCTGCGGGTGTGCCCACTGGCAGAAGTGTGACCTGTAACTCATTAGAATCCTGCAGGTAACTGTTCAGAACAGGTTCTGAACAGTTATCCCTGAAGAAAAGGTGCGGATACATATGTACCCGCACCTTCGACTTCTCAAGCAAAACGATATCAGGCAATTCTGAGTATCCGTTACTCAGCCGCAGCCTCCGCCTCTTCTCTCACAATGATGGAGACCTGCTTGCGGTACTTGCCCAGTCTGGAAAAATGAACAATTCCGTCTGCCTTCGCATACAGCGTATCATCTTTGCCCAGGCCAACGTTCTCACCCGGATGAATGTGGGTTCCACGCTGTCTGTACAGAATGTTTCCTGCCTTGACAAACTGTCCGTCCGCTCTCTTTGCGCCAAGTCTCTTGGACTCGGAATCACGGCCGTTCTTTGTGGAACCGACACCCTTTTTATGAGCGAAGAACTGAAGGTTCATGTTAAGCATCTTATCTTACCTCCCGTAATTCTTTCTTTCGATGTGTCTGATCCGGATATTCTCCGGATAGCTCTCAGCAATCTGCGTGATCGAAAGCTCCAGCGACTTCAGCAGCAGCTGTGCATCGTGATCTTCTGCCGATTCCGGCTTAAGGCTGATCTCCACAAAACCGCCGTCCTTCGCAGCGTCCAGGTCAAAACCTGCCTGCGTAAGCGATTCCAGGGAGTTGATGCAGCCGATCGTCAGCGCCGACACCGCACTGCAAACAATATCATGCCCATACTCTCCCGCTCCGGCATGTCCGCCGGACCGAAAGCCCGTCAGCAAATCATCCTGGCTGAAATAGAAATCAAGCTCGATCATACGGATATCCTGAGGTTCCGTCTCAGGCGTTGATCTTTTCGATCTTAACCTGGGTGTACTGCTGTCTGTGGCCGTTCTTCTTGTGGTAGCCGGTCTTGCGCTTATACTTGTAAACGATGACCTTCTTCGCCTTACCGTTTGCCACGACCGATGCGTCAACCGTTGCGCTGGCAACATCCGCGCCGGCCTTCAGACCATCGTCTGTGCTCACTGCCAGGACCTGATCGAAGACAACCTTCGCTCCCTCGTCCGCGCCGAGCTTCTCGACTCTGATCTCGTCGCCTTCCGCGACCTTGTACTGTTTACCACCTGTTGCGATAATAGCGTACATCTGGGTTTCCTCCCATTCTTAAAAAACTCGCCAGCTTCGGCGGTATCCCGGTAATAAAGATACACTTATGCCCCGCTGAGCGGCATACTCACGTACTTTAGCATAGAATCAGATGAATCGTCAACAATTTTTTCATAGCGCACATGGAATCATATCCGTATCCTTTCCCATGCCTGTACAAGCTTCTCCAGATTCCAGGCGGCATTCGCCGGGCTGGTGGATGGAAGGCAGGTGCACGGACGGCGGATGACAGGCTCCGTATACCTGTGATACATCTTTTCCGCTGTCTTGCCATTTACATAGATCTGCCGGATCATGGCGTGATCCAGGATCGGACGAAGGTCGTTGGCTGTGACAGATGTGATGCTGGCATCTGAGGAGCCTTTGATCCGGCAGGAAGCAATGACATCCCACAGCGCGATATGGTTCCGGAGCAGGAATGCTCTTTTTTCCGGAACAGCCATCGGAACAGCTTCGTCGAAAACGGATGCCAGGACGCGCCAGAACCGATTCTGCGGATGTCCGTAGAAGAACATCTCTTCCCGTGATTTCACGGAAGGAAAGCTTCCCAGGATCAGAATCCTGGAATCCTGGTCATAGACCGGAGGAATGGGATGTGTCACAAAAGTATCCATATGCGGTTTCTCACTTATTAGCCATACCCTGCCAGCGGGCTGGCCGCATCCTTGAGGGGCACTTCAATCTTCTGCCGTGTCAGCTCCACCAGCCCCAGCTTTGTCATATCTACGACTTGTGTCCGGACCGGATCATGGAAAACCGCTTTTCTCAGAGCGTCAAGGATCTTCAGGGAATTGTCCTGCTGCTTCAGATTGATGAAATCGATCACGATGATGCCGGAGAGGTTCCGAAGACGGATCTGCCGCGCGGCTTCCCTTGCAGCTTCGAGATTGACGGCCAGCAACGCTTCTTCCTTCAGCCTGGAGCTTTGGGCGCGTCCGGAATTCACATCGATAATATGAAGCGCCTCCGTTGATTCGATGACAAGGTCAGCACCGCTTTTCAGATGAACTCTTTTGTCAAGTGCCCGCTCCAGCTCCCGCTCCAGGGAGTAAACCTTCTCCATCGATACCAGCGGATCAGAATACAGCTTGAAGCGCAGCGTATTCTTTCCGCTCTTTTGGGCCGCTTCCAGCATCAGCCGGTACAGATCCCGGTCATCCGTAACCACAGCTTCAACTTCATTTCCTGATGCAGACAGGATCCTGGAAAGCCATCTGGGCGGCTGTTTTTTCAGATTGGAATGGACGCTGCGGTAAGGAGCCTTGAGCTTCAGATCCATCATCTCCGCCGAAAGGGACTTTAGCTCTCTCCATACCTCATCATGCACCCTCCGGATATCTCCGATCGTTTGCGGATCCTGTGCTGTATCTGCATCCGGCGTGAAAAGCTCGCAGATACTGGTCCGCACCACCAGGCCGCAGGGGCCGGTCCGTTTCTGCAGCGCATCCAGGGCTTCGGCGGAAAACACCTCATCCTTCAGCTGTTTTCTTGCTTCTTCCGGAACCCTCCTGGATATGCCAACCCCCATTCCTCCATGGATCAATACCATGTGCGGGCCATGCAGGGAAAGCTTTGTGGACACAGACGGATCCTTTCTTCCGAAAGCTTCCCTGGTGATCTGAACCACCAGCTGGTCGCCTGCCTGAATCTCCGTGCTTGGCCCTTTAGAGACATACACCGGCTCCACAATCTCATCAAAGGGGAGGTATCCATGGACCCCCGGGATCAGCTCAACAAACGCGGCGCTGATATTTTTCGCGACCTTCTGAACCAGGGCAATGTAGATGTCACCGACCTTCGGGCCGTCTGAGAGCGCATCGGCATGGATTTCCACCGCGTGTCCTGCGTCATCCAGGAGGAAGGAAAACACCCTTTCCGATTTCTTTTTGATCACGTATCTCATGATATGCTCACCCGCCAAAAACCCCGCTGGCAGGGTTGTCACCTGCAATGATCTCTCCCAGGTCAATCAGGGAAATAAAATCATGCGCGGCATCATTTCCCTTGTCGGCGTAAACCTCATCCCGGTTGATCTCAAAGAGGAAGGGATCATATGTCCTGCCTGTCTGCTCCGCAAAGGCCTGCATCACCAGTTCCGGGCGGATATTCCGGTCAAGACCGGCGCCAAGCCCCAGATGAAGATCCCCGCCCTGAGATTCCTCCCCCTGTGCCGCGTCCGGACCTGTAAAATACGCCTCGTAGATCAACGGACGGATATCGATCTCCTTCTCCGTCTTCTTCCCCTTCTTCATAACCAGGATCTGAGGCTGCTTCAGCCAGTCCAGGAATTCCTGCTTCCAGGAGATCGTCCATGTGTCCTCCATCAGAATGCCTGAAGCACAGGACGCGGCACGCACCGGACGCTTCAGCCGCAGGGTATAATCAGCGCGCGCAGCCAGTGTCATCCCCTTATGGGCCTTTCCGGTCTGGATCCGCCGTGCATCGGTGAAATGGATCCCTTCCGGAGCAGATATGTTCAGCCGCCTGACGATCTCGCTGCCTGGCAGGTCCCGCACAAGATCCACATCAACATACTCAGAATCACTGGTCATGCCGACTCCAAGCGGAAGCGCGAAGGACATGGACATATGGGGGCTGAGTCCTTCCGTGTAGACCACATCGATCCCTGCCCTTCTTAAAGCCTTCTGAAAATACCGCATCATATCCAGATGGCCGATGAACTTCATCAGGCCTTGCTTGGAATATTTCACACGTACTCTCATTGCTCCTCCATCCTCAGGATCCGTGTTCCTGGTTCTGTGCTCCGGGAATCTGCCCCGGTTCCGCCTTCCAGGCACCTGGGACCGGATTGCAGCTTTCTACCGGATAATGATAAACCTGCCCAGTCTTTGCGCGAAGAAGCGGCCTGCCATCCTCCTGATTAAAACAGACGCCGCAGCCAAACTTCGCCGCGCCGCACGAGCTGCACTTCAGATGGCAGTTGGGCGTAACCTGCTCCTCCAGAGCCTTATGCCATTCATCCAGCAGGAACCCTTTGGAAGGCCCGGCATCGATAAAATCCCACGGGAAGAGTTCTTCTTCCCCTCTCTGCCTCCTGGTATAAAAGAACAGGTCTGTGCCTGTCTCCTCCATCGCCTCTGTCCAGCGCTTCCAGTCCCAGTGCTCCGTCCAGGCATCAAACAAAGCGCCCTTCCGGTAGGCGGATTCGATGGCTGCGGATACTCTTCTGTCACCGCGCGCCAGAAGCCCTTCCAGGACCGTCACATACGCCTCATGCCAGTTATAACGCATGGACTTATGGTTCAGGCTCGCCTTCACCTCTTCATTCACGGTATGCGCAAAGGTCAGGTAATCCTCCGGTGTGAACATCGTTGCCCACTGGAACGGTGTAAAGGGCTTTGGAACAAAGAAAGAGGTGGAAATCGTAATCATGCATCTGCCGCTGCGTTTTTCCTTTGGAACCGTATCATAGTAAAGCTCCGCGATCTTCTCGGCAAGACGGGCAATCTGCCTGCGGTCTTCCTCCGTCTCGGTTGGCTGCCCCAGCATAAAGTAAAGCTTGACCTTGCTCCAGCCGCCCAGGAATGCCTGCTCAGCACCTCTGAGGATATCCTCTTCGGTCAGGCCTTTGTTGATCACATTCCGCATCCGCTGGGAACCGCCCTCCGGGGCAAAGGTCAGGGAACTCTTTTTTACATCCTGCACCTTGCTCATAACATCCAGCGAAAATGCGTCGATGCGCAGGGATGGCAGCGAGATATTGATGTTTTTCGTCCTGCCATACTGCTCGATCAGGTAAGTGACCAGCCCTTCCAGCTCCGGATGGTCGCTGGTGGACAGAGAGCTTAAGGAAATCTCCTCCTGGCCGCTGGCAGCCAGCAGCTGATCCGCCTCCCTTTTCAAAGTCTCGAGGCTCTTGGTCCTGGTTGGCCGGTAGATCATGCCTGCCTGACAAAATCTGCATCCACGGATACATCCTCTTTGTACCTCAAGCACGACCCGGTCCTGGGTCACCTGCATGAACGGAACCAGGGGCTTTGTGATAAATGGACTCAGGTTCAGGTCTTTTACCACCTGTTTTTTGATCCGCCGCGGAATCCCTTCTTCCGCCGGGCTGAAAGACTTCAGCGTACCATCTTCATGGTAGGAAGGGTGATAGAACATGGGGCAATAGATCCCCTCAATGGAGGCTGCCCTGCGAAGGAACTCTTTCCTGGAAACTCCTTTTTCCTTGCAGGATCTGTACAGGTCAAGGAGTTCATCATATACCGTCTCTCCCTCACCGATGTAGAACAGATCAAAGAATGCAGCAATCGGCTCGGGGTTGTAGGCACATGGCCCTCCGCCGATCACGATCGGAGCCCCCTCCCCGAGCAAAAGCTCCTTCTCCGGTTCCATCTTCCCCCCGGACAAAGGATTCGTCCTGGAAACAGAATCCGTTCCGGATCCATCCTGCTCCCTCTGGCTTCCCGGCTCATAGCCTTTCTTGTAAAGCCTGTCTGCCGCGTGCAGGGGGATTCCGCTCAGATCCAGGATCTGAAGGATATTCACGTAGCAAAGCTCATACTGAAGCGTGATCCCCAGAAAATCAAAATTCCGGACAGGCTGCTGGGATTCCAGCGCAAACAAAGGAATACGCTCCTTCCGCATGATTTTATCCAGATCTGTCCACGGAGAATAGACCCGCTCACACCAGGTGTCGGGTCTTGCGTTGAACATATCATACAGGATCTGGATGCCAAGATGAGACATCCCGATCTCATAGACATCCGGAAAACACATCACAAAACGGATCTGTACATGAGCAGGATCCTTATGAACAGCATTGACTTCATTCCCCAGATACCGCTCCGGCTTCTCAACCGAAAGAAGGATTTCCTCAGGCAGTGCCAGTCTCGTCTCCATATCTTCTGTCCCTATCCTTCTATTTCTTCTTTGCGGCCTGCTTCCTCTTCAATGCCGCCAGCTGCTGCGCGATCTTCTTATTCGCAGCCTCCTTGCTGTCCTTATTTTTCTTTCCAAGCTTTCCCATCTTCCGTCACCTCCTTTTTCGCCACATAACCCTAGGCAGCTATTCTATCACAGAATTTCCGGCAGAAGTATACCATAAACGCGCAATACTTTGGGATGCATAACATTGAATTCAGCTGTGAAATCAGAAATTGAATGTAACAGGCCACACCCCAGCCAGCGGTGCGGCCTGTGGGCGCGCCGCTGGCTGAGGTGTGACTTTTATGGCAATTCAGGCCGCATTATGACTCCGCCTGGATCTTTCCCATGGAACGGAGAATCTTCTCCGGTGTCATCGGCCAGCTTTCCAGCCATACGCCGACAGCGTCATGGATCGCGATGCCGATGGCGGGTGCTGCCCCGTTGCAGGCAATCTCAGAGATCGATTTTGCGCCGAAGGGTCCGTCCGCGTCATCCACGTCAATCAGCACCGCCTTGAAGTCATCCGGCTGCTCGTAGATCATCGGGACACCGTAATCCGTCATATTGGCGTTCACGCAGTGCCCTTCCCGGTCGAGGATCATGCCCTCATAGAGGGTGTGTCCGATGGATTTCAGCGCCGCTCCATACATCTGGCACAGGGCCAGCTCCGGATTGATCGGTGTACCTGCGTCCTGAAGGGCGTAGAACTTCTGAACCTTGATCTCTCCGGTTCTTGTATTGACAGCAACCTGGGCAAAATGCGCTCCGTAGGGCACGGAGGATGCTGTCGTCACGAAGCTTCCATGGTAGACCATCGTTCCATGACCTGAGCCGCTGCATGCGGTATGGGACAGGCTGGCGTAGGTCAGCACCTTCCCTGTCTTCTTCGAAAAGACTTCCCCTGGCATCCGAAGCTCCAGGTCTTCCGGCGCTTCTTCCATCTGGAAGGAAGCTTCCTTCAGGACGAGATCTTTCAGACCCTTTGCTGCTGCAAGGGCTGCATTTCCAGAGAAAAATGTCCCGGATGAGGCATAGGATCCTGTGTCAAATACGGAAGCATCCGTATCGCCGGAAAGTACCGTGATATGTTCCAACGGCATGCACATAATCTCACTGACGATCTTTGCGCAGACCGTGTCAAGCCCTGTGCCGATGTCCGCGCATCCGCTGTTCAGGATCACGGTTCCATCCGTCTCCACCTTCGCGATCGCTTCCGCATGGTCAAGCCCCGGAAGGCCGGAGCCCTGCATGATCATCGCAAACCCTTTGCCGATCCTGACATCGGGGTCATCACTTGTCTCCTTTATGCCCCAGTGGATCATGTCACAGCCCTGAAGCACCGCGTCACGAAGGCCGCAGGAGCCCACCGGAACGACATTGCCCTCACGCCCCTCTCCGAGCCCCTTCAGGATGTCAAGCCGGTAGCCTGTCTCCACATGGTTCTTCAGCACCATCTCTTTGTAATCACAGCCCAGCTTCTCTGCCAGCTCCGCCATGCACATCATGATGGCGAATGTGCCCTTCGGCGTGCCGTATCCCTGATACGCACCCGCGGGAGGCGTATTGGTATAGTA
>CAMJIC010000028.1 GCA_946405675.1 uncultured Clostridia bacterium | reverse complement strand
ACAGGAGGATCGTATCCCTCGGACAACAGTACGCTAAGCCTGTGGTCGCAACCTGCGACGTGCATTTCCTGAATCCGGAGGATGCCATCTACAGGGAGATCCTGATGGCTGATTTTGACGACGGGGAACAGCAGCCGCCGCTTTACCTTCGCACCACGCAGGAGATGCTGCAGGAATTTGATTATCTGGGAGAAGAGAAGGCGATGGAGGTTGTGGTCACGAACTCCAACCTGATCGCGGAACAGATCGAACGCTTCAGTCCGGTCCGTCCGGATAAATGTCCCCCCGTGATCCCTGATTCGGACGCGACCCTTACAAGGCTGTGCTATGACAAGGCCCATGAGATCTACGGGGAGACGCTTCCGAAGATCGTGGAGGACAGGCTGAAGAAGGAGCTCAATTCGATCATTTCCAATGGATTTGCCGTGATGTACATCATCGCGCAGAAGCTTGTGTGGAAGAGCGTGGCGGACGGATATCTGGTGGGCTCCAGGGGATCGGTGGGTTCCAGCTTTGTGGCAAATATGGCGGGGATCACGGAGGTCAACTCCCTCCATCCCCATTACCTGTGCCCGGAGTGCCATTTCGTGGACTTTGATTCAGAGCAGGTGCGAAAGTTTGACGGCATGGCAGGATGCGACATGCCGGACCGGCTGTGCCCGAACTGCGGGACAAAGCTGGACAAGCTGGGATTCGACATTCCCTTTGAAACCTTCCTTGGATTCAAGGGAAACAAGGAGCCGGATATCGACCTGAACTTCTCAGGGGAGTACCAGTCAAAGGCCCATAAGTACACAGAGGTCATTTTCGGCGCAGGACAGACCTTCCGTGCCGGAACCGTTACAGGCGTGGCGGAGAAGACGGCATTCGGATATGTCAAAAAGTATTTTGACCAGAAAGGGGAGCACAGGAGGCGTTCAGAGATCGAACGCCTTTCCAGGGGCATCACGGATGTCAGGAAATCCACCGGCCAGCACCCGGGGGGCATTATTGTGCTGCCTTATGGGGAAGATATTAATTCCTTTACGCCGGTCCAGCATCCTCCGACGGATGAGAATACGATCACTACGCATTTTGACTACCACAAGATTGACCATAACCTCCTTAAGCTGGACATCCTGGGACATGATGACCCGACGATGATCCGCATGCTTGAGGACCTGACCGGAGTGAGCGCGACCAATATCCCGCTGGATGACCGGGAGGTCATGAGCCTGTTCCAGGACACCCATGCGCTGGGGATCACCCCGGAGGACATCGGCGGCTGTCCCCTGGGCTCCCTCGGGATCCCGGAGTTCGGGACGGATTTCGCAATCCAGATGCTGGTGGACACAAAGCCCAGATATTTCTCTGACCTTGTCCGGATCGCCGGGCTTGCCCATGGTACGGATGTATGGCTGGGCAATGCGCAGGAGCTGATCATGTCCGGCACCTGCACGATCTCTACCGCCATCTGTACCCGTGACGATATCATGATCTATCTGATCGGAAAGGGGATGGATCCGGAGCTGTCCTTCTCGATTATGGAGAAGGTGCGTAAGGGCAAGGGGCTGACGAAGGAGTGGGAAGATGAGATGCGCGCCCACGGTGTGCCGGAGTGGTACATCGGCTCCTGCAAAAAGATCAAATACATGTTCCCGAAGGCGCATGCGGCAGCCTATGTCATGATGGCCTGGCGGATCGCCTGGTTTAAGATCAATGAGCCCCTGGCTTATTACGCGGCATATTTCTCCATCCGCTCGCCGGGATTCGACTATGAGCTCATGTGCATGGGGCCGGAGGCTTTGAAACGGCATATGGAGGAATATGAGGCAAAGGACGCGGACAGCATCCAGCCCAAGGAGCAGGAGCAGTATAAGGCGATGAAGGTCGTCCGGGAAATGTACGCGCGGGGCTATGAGTTTATGAAGATTGACCTGAACCTGTGCCGTGCCACCAAGATGTGCATCATTGACGGGAAGATCATGCCCTGCCTGAATAAGATTGACGGGCTGGGGGACAGCGTGGCTGCCGGTATCACGGATGCCGTCAAGGACGGTCCGTTCCTGTCCCTGGATAACTTCCGGGAGCGTACCGGATGCCCGAAGACCATTGTCGAGAAGCTGGTGAGGTTTCGGATCCTGGAGGGGCTTCCCGAATCCAACCAGCTGAGTATCTTTGACCTGATGAATGCAGTTTAATCGCAGCGGGAATTTCTGAAGCGGATAAGAATTCTGAAGCGGATAAGAATATCTGAAGCAGATAAGAATTTCTGACGCAGATATCGGAAAACAGACAAGCAAGATGTATATGATAATTCGTGACAGATCCTAAGGAGGTTGAAGCCAGTATGAAACAGAATCCTTTTTTTCCCACGGAGCTGGTCTCCTCTACCTACCGGATCGATTTTGAACGGCTGTATGAGGAAGGCTACAGGGGGATCATTTTTGACATCGACAATACCCTTGTCCCCCACGGAGCTCCGGCGGACCAGAAGGCGGTCCGGTTGTTTGAGCGGCTGAAACGGATCGGTTTTGCCTGCTGCCTGGTTTCCAATAACAAGAAGCCCCGTGTTGACATGTTCAACAAGGATATCCAGGTCCACAGCGTGTACCTGGCCCATAAGCCATTGTCCGGCGGTTACCGCAGGGCGATGGAGAAGATGGGAACCAATAAGGAGAATACGATTGTCGTGGGGGATCAGATCTTCACGGATCTTTGGGGCGGGAGCTTTATGGGGCTCAAGACCATCATGGTGCTTCCCATCAACCCGAAGGAGGAGATCCAGATCGTGCTAAAGCGCTTTCTGGAACGCCCGATCCTGTGGATGTACAGGCATTCCAGGGCATTTTCCAATGCGCATGAGCGCAAGGATCCTGATGTCAGGTGACGATTTGCCGATCCCGTTGCGAAGAATGCAAAGTAGAATGCAAAGTAGAAAGATCAGCAATATGAAAGATACATCATACCAGGGAAGGAATATCGTTCTGATCGGGTTCATGGGTGCGGGGAAGACCAGCCTCGGGAAGGCGGTCTCTAAGATGCTGGGCGTGCCTTTTCTGGATACGGACGAACTGATCGAGCAGTCGGAGGGAATGACGATCAGCGAGATTTTTGAAAAGAAAGGGGAGGTCTGTTTCCGCTCGCTGGAGACTGAGACAGTGCGTGCCCTCGCAGACCGGGAGGGGGGCTTTGTCCTGTCTGTCGGAGGAGGGCTCCCTTTGCGGGAGGAAAACCGTCCGCTTCTGCACAAGGCCGGCTGCGTCGTCTATCTGCAGGTTTCGATCGATACCCTTGAGAAGCGGCTTGGAGATGATACGAAGCGTCCTTTGCTGCATCAGGGAGAGGGGACTTTGCGGGAAAAGATCGCAAGGATACTTGCACAGAGAGAGCCTTTGTATCTGGAAGCGGCGGATGTGGTGGTTGTCAATGAGCACAAGACATTCCGCGAGGCTGCGGAAGAGGTGGCTGCGCTTGCGCAGGCACTTCCGAAGGCCGACCCGCCGGAAGGGGTGTGACTTGTAACACTTGTTACGACTTGTTACAAACTATGGCGTTGACTTACTTGAATTTCACACAATGATATATTACAATAAATTAGTTGATTACAATTCAGCAGGAGGATTCATGTATGATTTCAGCAGGTGATTTCAGAAACGGGCTTACATTGGAGATTGAAGGACAGGTCATGCAGGTTCTGGAGTTCCAGCATGTTAAGCCTGGAAAGGGTGCAGCCTTTGTCCGTACCAAGATGAAGAATGTCATTGACGGTGGTGTTGTTGAGAAAACGTTCCGCCCCACAGAGAAGTTCCCGCAGGCCAGGATTGACCGTGTGGATATGCAGTATCTGTATCAGGATGGGGATCTTTACAACTTTATGAATGTCGAGACGTATGACCAGATCGCGATCGGTACGGATATTGTCGGCGACAATATGAAGTTTGTCAAAGAGAATGAGATGTGCAAGGTTCTTTCCTACAATGGTTCTGTGTTCGCGATCGAGGCTCCGCTGTTTGTTGAGCTTGAGGTGACGGAGACCGAGCCGGGTGTCAAGGGTAATACCGCTACGGGTGCAACGAAGCCGGCGATCGTGGAGACCGGCGCGCAGGTCATGGTTCCGTTGTTTGTGAACACGGGCGACAAGCTGAAGATCGATACGAGGACGGGAGAGTATCTGTCCAGGGTCTGAGCGTTGAGCTTTATCATTGAATTCTGTTCTTTTCGTTGTGTTTATGAAATAGGCGTAACTGTTCGGACCCTGTTCTGAACAGTTACAAAAAGGCTTCTTTTGATATGCTACCCCCAAGTAGGACATTGAAATATAAAACCTGCCTGGGGGTAGCACACCATTTTGTGGAGCCTTTTTTGTTTTGTGTTTTTTGGGCGTATGACAAAGGGCGACGGGAATCGGCGACCGCTGGGGAGGGCAGTCCGTGCAAACAGGCTTGTCTACCCTTACTTCGTGGTGATGCAATTTGCAGGCGCGTGGGAACCATAGAAGCGTTGGTTCCCACGCGCCTGCACGCATCACCACGAAGTGCGGTCGCCTGCGCATGTTTGCACGGGCTGCCCTCCCCAGCGCTCGCCGATTCCCTGATTAAGGCATAGTGGGCTTCAAGACTCTGTCTGTCATTACGAAAACTATGTGGTACAATATGGGGTATGAGATATGGTGTATGAGGTTTGACATGACAGGGAGGAAGTGAGAAGAATATGGGGAACAGCGTTTTGACCAAATGGGGAAAAGAAATTGATCCGGAGCATGTGCTTGAGGAATATCCAAGACCGGGAATGAGAAGGGACAGCTATGTCTGCCTGAATGGATTCTGGGATTATGCGATCACCGGAACATCAGTATTTCCCCGGGAATATGAGGGCAGGATTCTGGTTCCGTTCTCTCCTGAAGCTGATCTTTCCGGGGTGAACAGGATTCTCATGCCTGATATGTTTCTTCATTACAGGAGACAGTTTTCGGTGGAAAGGATGGATCCGGGAAAGCGTCTGCTTCTTCACTTTGGAGCGGTGGATCAGTTTTGCGAAGTATATGTGAATGGCTGCAGGCTGGGAGATCATACGGGTGGTTATTGGCATTTTACCTTTGACATTACCGGTGCTGTTCATGAAGGAGAGAACCTGCTGCAGGTGGTTGTGCGGGATTTAACGGATACTACATACTATGCAAGAGGAAAGCAGACGCTGGAACGGGGCGGTATGTGGTATACGCCGCAAAGCGGGATCTGGCAGACTGTGTGGATGGAGTATGTTCCGGATAACTATATAGAAACGGTTCGTCTGGCTGCTGATGTTGACAGAAGCAGCCTCCGGCTTCGGGTAAAAATGCATGAGAAGAATCGTATGCCTTTGCGCCTGACGATCCGAAGGGGGGATGAGGTCATCCTTCAAACGGAAGGAATGTCGGAAGATATCTGTCGGGTGGAGCTTCCTTCCTGCACGCTCTGGACGCCGGAAACACCGGTATTGTATGATCTCATCATCCGTGCGGGGGAGGACGAGGTTGCCTCATACTTCGCCATGCGAAAGATCACCATCGAGGAAGATTCCAAAGGGATCATCAGACTGTTTTTGAACGGAATGCCTTATTACCATAACGGTGTGCTTGATCAGGGGTATTATCCGGATGGCCTGTATACCGCGCCATCTGATGAGGCGATGGTGAACGACATCCTTCAGATGAAAGCCCTTGGCTTTAACATGCTGCGTAAGCATGCCAAGATTGAGCCGGACCGGTGGTATTATCATTGTGACCGGCTTGGGATGCTCGTCTGGCAGGATATGGTGAATGGCGGGAACCATATCAGGAATGTGCTCAAAACAAAGCTGTCAGCCATGCTGCCTGACGTGGTGCCGGAACTGAAACGGCTGAGCCGGGATGAGAATTTCAGGATATCATTGAGAGAAGAGGAAGAAAGCCGTGAGACGTTTGCGAAGGAAGTGACACAGACTGTCAGGCAATTGTTCAACTATCCTTCCATCGTGGTCTGGACGGTATTCAACGAGGCCTGGGGAGAGTTTGAAGCCGGGGGGATTACAAAACAGATTCTGAAAATGGATTCTTCCCGTCTGATTGATGAGGCGAGCGGATGGATCGATCAGGGTGGGGGAGATATCAGAAGTCTTCATAATTATTTCCTGCCGCTGGTTGTCAGGCCGCAGGCAGACAGATGTGTTGCCCTGTCGGAATTCGGCGGGTACTCCTGGCATATACAGGGACATAGTTTTACTCCTGAAGAATTCGGATACAGGAAATATCATTCCAGAGTGCAGCTGACCTGTGCCATTGAAAAGCTCTGGAGCCAGGATCTTGAGCGAAATCTTGACAACGGATTAAGTGCCAGTGTCTACACGCAGCTCTCGGATGTCGAAGATGAAACAAACGGCCTGATGACCTATGACAGAGAGATCCTTAAGGTGGATGGAGAGACAATCAGAAGCATCAATGCAAGGCTTATGGATGCTTTTGCGCGTATCAGTTCCTGATGTCTGGTACGCATTAAATAGTTTTTTTCATAGTGACTTCAGGATTATAGATGATTATTTTGTTCGCAGGAAGGAGCCTGGTTATAGGCAGAAGGACTTAGCCAGATTCAAACATGTCGATTCCTTTGGCGGACGAATTGAATCATATAATAGTTTACACAGACAACTGAGTCAGACAAAGAAAGGAAAGGTGTGTAACAATGAGAAAAGATCTGGGAACGCAGCCGGCGGTATTTCCGATGCCGGTGTTGATGGTGGCTTCTTACGATGAGAATGGTACTGTCCAGGTGATGAATGCGGCCTGGGGCATGATCTGCGATATGGACAAGATTGCGCTGTTCATTGATGAGGATCATGCCACAACCAAGGCGATCCGCAAGAGCGGGGCGTTTACGGTGAGCCTTGCGGACCGGGAGCATATGGATGTGGCGGATTATTATGGAATCGCCACTGGGAATAAGATGCCGGATAAGTTTGCGAGATCCGGCTATCATGAGGAGAAGAGCGCCCATGTCAATGCGCCGATCATTACGGAATTCCCTGTGACGCTGGAATGTGAGCTGGCTGAGATCACGCAGACGGAGAATCTCCATGCCGTGGTCGGGAAGATTGTGAATGTGAGTGCTGACGAGAAGGTGCTTTCTGAAAATGGAAAGATCGATCCGGTGAAGCTGAACGCATTGATCTTTGACCAGTTCCAGAATGGCTATTATGTTGCAACGGAAAAAGTCGGAAAGGCATGGAATGCCGGTGCAGGACTGATGAAGCAGTGAAGTACGTGCAGTTTTTTATGAGATGATCGAATTCGTGAACGCCTGCGGAAAATCATATCTGTGGGCGTTCACGTTAAGATCGAACTGGTCAGATCGTGTTGAAAGAGCATTTTGCAGAGAGGTTTTAAGGATATGGCAGCAGGATTTACCGAAAACAATACCTTTCATGAAGTCATGGGGCAGTCGGGGAAGGAGATGCACTTGTTCTTTTCTGATGGATTTTGTTCCTTCATTCCGGAGGAGTACAAGGACATTCCGCTTTGCAGATGGAAGGATTCCTTCCGGATGCCCTGGGGGCTTCCGTTCCCCATGGATGATTTTCTGAATGCCGCGAATATGGTGGAGGATGCGGACAGGCTATGGGATCTGGTGCCGCTCTGGGCGGATGGGGAGCATTTTTCGGTGGATGGAAACGACAGGAATTCCGTCTGCCTGATGGTTCCCAAATATCCGGAGAATGACAGCATCCGTCCTGCCGTGATCATATGCCCGGGCGGTGCCTATGAAGAGCTGGCATTTATGGGGGAAGGAATCAAAACCGCGAAGCGTCTGGAGGATGCGGGGTATCGTACATTTATCCTAAGTTACCGTTACAGCCCGAATCGGTATCCGGCTCCGCAGATGGATCTTGCCCTTGCGATTCAGCATGTGCGGGCTAACGCGCAGCATTACCTGATCGATCTGAATGATCTGATGATTCTGGGTTATTCGGCAGGCGGCCATCTGTGCGCATCCACAACCGCCCTGCGCGATGAAATCGCAAAAGACCTTGCTGATGAGATGGAAGAGGTGCGCCCGGATCTGGCGGAATCTTATCGGGATATTTCCATTCGTCCGGATCAGGTATGCCTTTGCTATCCGGTGATCAGCTTCCTTTCCGAATGTCATGAACGCAGCTTCGAGAACCTTTCAGGCGGGAAAGAGGAACTGCGGGAGCATCTTTCGATCGAAAAACAGGTAGATCCGGATTTTCCAAGGACGTTCATCTGGGCTTGTGAGGATGATTCCATGGTGCCTCCCAGCAACGCGGTCCGGATGGGGAAGGCGCTGGAAGAAAAGAAGGTTCCTTTCATGTTGAAGATGTATCCCCAGGGAGAGCATGGGTGCTCCCTTGGAATCGGAACATCTGCTGAAGGATGGGTGGATGATATGCTGAAGTTCATGAGATAGATCACGCCATCATAATTGTATGTCATGATAGTTTTGTCATGATGACCCCAAAGGAACGTGCACACCGCAGGCGTGCACGCTCCTTCGGAGCTGGCCAATGTCCGGTTTGTCTTTGCATGATGCGGAGATGAACCTATAACTTTACGGTTTGGGAGGGAGCAGCCGAACAATGAAAAGACTATGGAAGAAACTTGTGGGAAGCGTGGTGGTGCTTCTCCTGCTGAGCGTGGTATTCTGGTGGTATCTCCTCTTTTCGAATGGGATCGCGATCCTGACGTCAGGAATTTTGACAAAAACCGCGAATATGGACAATCTGAGCCGTTCCATTGACAAAGCACTCGCCAATTATGATTCGGCGAGCATGAGTGCAGTCCAGGAGGGCTATGAGAAGGCTGCGCTGATTTCCATGGTATGCAAAAGCGAGATGGCTGAGAGCGGCGACCGCAAACAGATGCTTTACAGAGACGGGGCTGTCGTCCGGATCCTGGAAGGGAATGTGGAATATCCGGAGGGTATTCCGGATGCGATCCGGATCAACCCGCTTCTGGTCACAGATGAGGCGGGAGCTTTGGCAAACTACTATTCCTCTGATTATGATCCGGACCACATGGAGCGGTATATCATATATTATTCCCACATGTCCGGTCCGTTCTATTACATCGAATGGGAGAAGGCGGAAGAACTGAAAGCGCGGCAGTCGAGCTTTTTTGATGTGGACAGAAGCATGGAAGGGATTGAGAAGGCATTCAATGTCAATTTCCTGATCAGTTCCGTTGATAAAAATGAGGATGGGGAACATGAACTCATCTATTCTTCCGACCGGCTGCCTGCGTACCGCACCGCTGAGGCTTACGGAATCAAGCCGGAAACCATTGATAAAGTGTCCTACGGTTCGGATGTGCAGGCGGACAGCACTCAGCCGTCTGAAACGGAGAATACGGGTGCACAGGCAACGGAGTCAACGGTACAGAATGATGCGCTGGTCTTTTATGACAATGTGGAAGTCAAAGGAACAGGATATGAGGTGATGGTCAGGAGGCTGCACAGTGTTGCGCTGGAAGGGGACTACGCGCTGGTCTGTCTGTCCCCGCTTGATGATTCGGTGCGTATCCTGGAGGAGCAGAACCAGCTGATGCTGGCAGTTTTCGCCATCATCTGCATTTCATTCCTCGTATGGTTTTTCTCCATGCTGATTCTGGTACAGGACTATAATCTGGATGATAACCAGAAAAAAGAGTTCACGCCGGGTACGATCCGAAGAAGGACATTTGCGGTTGTGATTGAGGGCACGATTGTAATCGCTGCCACCTGCGCCCTGCTGCTTGCTATTTTCCGTCTCCTTGATTTATGCCTGGATACCAGCTTATCACTGTCCACGATCGAGTGGAGAGTGGAATATAACAAGGATCAGAGCCAGGCACTTGAGAAAAAACAGAAGGACCATTATGAGAAGCTTGCCGTACTGACTGCCGGCGTCCTGGAGGATGATCCGAAGCTGATGAGGGAAGGCGGTCTTCAGTCGCTGTGTGACATCATGGGCACGGATTACATCATGATCTTTGACAGCAACGGAGATGAGACACTGACGAATTCCAGGTATAAGGGGCTTTCTCTTGGAAAGGATCCCGCTTCCGCAACGTATGAATTCAGGCGGCTGCTGAATGGGCTTCCTCTGATCACATATGATTCAGGGGTGGATGAAGCGACCGGGATGGATGACGTGCTGATCGGAGTGAGTTTTGGGAAGGAGGAACAGGAGGGGCTGTACGGAGCAATGGTGCTCGCGGTTCCGCGGGAAAAGATCTTTGGAAGCACTCTGGAAAGCACCAGAGATATTCTGACATCCGTAACATCTGAGGGAGCCCTTGCATTTTCCGTGGATCCTGAGAGTGGAGTGATCTTGGATGCAAGCAGCAGCGAATATGTCGGGAGCAATGTAAACAGGCTCGGATTATCGGAAAACTTCCTGAATGACGGGTACCGGGATTTCTTCACCATCGACGACAAGGAGTATTATGGGGAGTGCGCGGTGAACAGCGGCATTCTGTATTGTTATGCTGCTTTGAAGAATCATCTCTATCAATATATTCCTCCGTTTGCTGTGTCTACAGCGCTATGCTCCCTGATCTTTCTGGTTATTCTTGCCCTTTATATGCTGTTTGGTTATAAGAAGTACTTTGCCTACTGGTCTGTGCGGGGTATGGAGCTTGAAGAAGGGGAAAATGATATTGAGACATCCAAGGGCAGGCATAAATATTCAGTGGATCCTTCCATGCGCTGGAAGACGAGCATCAGAAGGTACGGACGTCATGCCCCTGTCCACAATGCGCTGAATGTAATGCAGATACTGATCATCATTGCAGCTATGGTCATTGGGATCAGGATACTGATGTCAGAAAACAGATCGCGCACGTCCATCATTGGTTTTATTCTTGACGGGAATTGGGCCAAGGGATTTAACCTGTTCTCCTTTACCTGTAATATGGTCCTTCTGGTTGGGATGATCCTGGCCGTCATGCTGATCAAGCTGGTGCTTGGCCTGATCAGCAGTGCCTCAGGGGCAAGGGGCGAGACAATCTGCCGTCTGCTGATCAACCTCGTCAGTTATGCAGGCGTGCTGAGCTATATTTATTATGCACTTTATAATTTCGGATTTAAACCGGATACCCTGCTTGCATCCCTCGGGCTGATCACATTCGCGGTGTCATTGGGCGCAAAGGATCTGATCACAGACGTGATCGCCGGCATCTCGATCGTTTTTGAAGGAGAATACCAGGTTGGAGACATTATAGAAGTAAATGGATACCGCGGAGAGGTTCTGGAGATTGGTGTCAGGACGACGAAGCTGGAGGGCCGGGGCGGCAACATAAAGATTATTGGGAACAAGGATGTCAAAAATGTGCTCAATATGACGAGGAAGAATTCCTGGTCCCCATTGGAAGTGAATGTGTCTTCAGAGCAGAACCTGGATGAGGTGGAGAAGCTGCTCACTCAGCAGCTTCCCGGGATCGGCAAGAGCATACCGGAAATTGTCAGCGGTCCCTTCTATAAAGGAGTCCTGTCCATCGGAAAGGGAGCCATGACCCTGTCGATCATCGCAGAATGCAACGAGGAAGATTATTACAAGGTTCAGCGGGCGCTGAACAGGGCGGTGAAGGAACTCTTTGAGCAGAACGGAATCAGGATGCTGTAAGCAGCAGAAGTGTGGAATTCTCTATGACTTTTTGTAACTGTTCAGAACAGGTTCTGAACAGTGCTTTGGGCTGTCCTGAACCATTACCAATTTGTTTCAATCAGCAATCAATTACATTAACGAGTATTGCAGGGAATCGGGGCCGGCGGCGGAGGGCCGCCCGGGCAAACATGCGCAGGCGACCGCGCTTCACGGTGACGCGTGCAGGCCCCGGGGAACCAACGCTTCTATGGTTCCCCGGGGCCTGCAAATTGCGTCGCCGCGAAGCAAGGGTAGACAAGCCTGTTTGCCCGGACGGCCCTCCGCCGCCGGCCCCGATTTCCGTCACCCCCGCGTACGTATCTTCAGCTTTCATACCGCGCAGCTTCCAAAACACCGCTGCAATCTAACACTGAACTGAACGACCAACGATACCTGATACCCATTCTTTGAAAAGCAGATACCTGTCCTTCGGGAAGCCGATTCCCTGCGCATACACAAAAGTGCCGGCTCCTCGCATCACATCACAATGCCTTCACCGCCGCCGCCAGCATCAGCTTAATCCTGTTCAACTGATTCACCTCAGAAGCCCCCGGATCAAAATCAATCGCCGCAATATTCGCCTCCGGATGCAGCCTCCGGACTTCCTTGATCACGCCCTTGCCCACCACATGGTTCGGCAAACACCCAAACGGCTGGATACACACAATATTCGGCGTCCCATCCGCAATCAGTTCCAGCATCTCCGCAGTCAAAAACCAACCCTCCCCGGTCTGGTTGCCCAGCGACACAACCCCTTCGGCCATATCCCCAAGCTCCTGAATCCTGCGCGGCGGCTCAAACCTCCTGGAAGCAGCAAGCGCCTCATTTCCCGCCTTCCTGACATACTCCAGGAAAGAAATGACCCAGTTGCAGACCCTGGCCGTCCACTTGGACGCATAATGATTGCTCGCCCGGAAATTCGCATTATAAAAACTATAAAGGAAAAAGTCCATCATCTCAGGCTGCACCGCCTCGGCACCTTCCTTCTCAAGAAGCTCCACCAGATGATTGTTCGCCGCCGGAAGATACTTCACCAGAATCTCACCGACGATCCCGACACGAGGCTTCTTTTCCTCCCGGATCTCCAGCGTATCAAACGCAGAAACAATCTTCCTGCACAGCTTCCGGAAACGTCCCATGGAAGTGCTCCCGGACAGAAGGAACGAACGACATTCCTCTTCGAGCGCATCATGGAGTCTGTCCGCACTGCCCGGCACAACCTCATACGGCCTGACATGGTACAGGCACTTCATAAACAGATCCCCGAACTCAATAGCATACAGACAACGCCTCGCAAAGGACAGATTGACAGTGAAGCCAGGATTGGACTCCAGCCCCTGCACGGAAGCAGAGATGACCGGAACATTATCCAGCCCCGCCTTTTTCAGCGCCCTCCGGAAAAAACCGATATAATTGGAAGCCCGGCACCCGCCTCCCGTCTGCGACATGATGATTGCAGTACGGTTGAGATCATACTTGCCGCTTGTCAGCTCCGCCATCATCTGTCCTACGACAATGATGGAAGGGTAGCAGGCATCATTATTGACATATTTCAGGCCAAGATCCACTGCGTATTTTTCAGGCGGATCCACGCAGACAAGACGGTAGCCGCTGGCCTGGACCCCCGCCTCCAGAAGATTGAAATGAATCGGGCTCATCTGCGGGCACAGGATCGTATAACTCTTGCGCATTTCCTTCGTGAACACCACAGGATTGATCGCGGAAGAATGAAGCTCCCTCATCTGCGGCTGGGAAGAACGGATCCGGATCGCCGCGATCAGGGAACGGATGCGGATCCGGGCAGCCCCAAGGTTACTGACCTCATCGATCTTCAGGCAGGTGTAGATCTTGCCTGAACCTGCAAGGATATCCTGCACCTGGTCAGTAGTAACGGCATCAACCCCGCAGCCGAAGGAATTGAGCTGGATCAGGTCAACATCATCCCGGGTTTTCACAAACTCCGCCGCCGCGTAGAGCCTCGTGTGGTACATCCACTGATCCAGAACCGTCAAAGGCCTTTCCACCTTCGCAAGGTGCGAGACGCTGTCCTCGGTGAGCAACGCCATCCCGCAGGAATTGATCAGCTCCGGGATGCCATGGTTGATCTCAGGATCGATATGGTAAGGACGCCCTGCGAGCACAATACCATGCCTTCCGGTATCCTGAAGGTACTGGAGAACACGTTCCCCTTCCTCATAGACTGCCTTGCGGCAGCGTTCCAGCTCGTCCCAGGCCGCCGCGACCGCCTCACGGATCTCATTTCCCGAGATGTCACGAAAGACATCGACCAGCTGCCTCTCCACGGTATCCTTGCTGGTAAACGCGATGAAGGGGCACAGAAAATCAACATCCAGATCCCTGAGGTTCTCGACATTGTTCTTGATATTCATCGGATAGGAGGTAACGATGGGGCAGTCAAAATGATTGCCGGCATCTTTGAACTCCTTGCGCTCATACGGGATGCAGGGATAGAAAATCTTCCGGATCCCCTGGGCGATCAGCCATTCAATGTGACCGTGGGCAATCTTGGCAGGATAGCATTCCGACTCAGACGGGATCGATTCGATGCCAAGCTCATAGATCCGGTAGGAGCTGGGCGGGGAGAGCACAACACGGTATTTCAGCTTTGTGAAAAACGTATGCCAGAACGGGTACAGCTCGTACATGTTCAGGACACGGGGGATCCCGATCTCGCCGCGATTCGCTTCGTCCAGAGGCAGCGACTCCCGGTGGAAGAGCAGATTCTGCTTGAACTCATACATGTTTGGCAGGTTGTCCTGGTTCTTCTTGCGTCCCAGCCCGCGTTCGCATCGGTTTCCGGAAATGAACTGACGCCCACCGGAGAACCGGTTGATGGTCAGGCGGCAATGGTTTGTGCATCCCTGGCACTTTGCGTTGTGTGTCGTGAACCGGAGCGATTCGATCTGGTCAATGGGAAGCATGGTGGTCCTGACGGCATCGTCCCCTTCCTGGCGCTCCTTTTCGTGGAATCTCTCACGGGCGATGAGACCCGCACCGAAGGCACCCATGATCCCGGCGATATCCGGACGGATCGCGTCACAGTTGGCGATCTTTTCAAAGGCACGGAGCACGCCATCGTTGTAAAAGGTACCGCCCTGAACCACGATGTGCTTGCCGAGTTCCTTTGCATCGGAGACCTTGATCACCTTGTAGAGCGCATTCTTGATCACGGAGTAAGACAGGCCTGCGGAAATGTCCTCAACGAGGGCGCCTTCTTTCTGGGCCTGCTTGACCTTTGAATTCATAAAGACGGTACAGCGGCATGATCCTTGATCTTGATGCATTTCATATCCTGGCCGCCGATGTCCAGAATGCAGTCCACCTGCGGGTCAAAGAAAGAAGCCGCATAGTAATGCGCTATGGTTTCGACTTCCCCTTCGTCCAGCATCAGGGCGGATTTGATGAGCGCTTCTCCGTAACCGGTGGAGCAGGACCAGGCAATCTGCGCGTCCTGAGGCAGAAGGGAATAGATCTCCTTCACCGCATTGAGAGCAGTGTTCAGCGGGCTTCCGTTGTTGTTGGAGTAGAAGGAATACAGAAGCTCACCATCCTCCGAGACAAGGGCTGCCTTTGTCGTGGTGGAGCCTGCATCGATGCCCAGGTAGCAGTTACCGGAATAGGTCTCGATGTCAGCCGTCTTTACATTATACTGCTCCTGGCGGCGGACAAAGGACTGGTATTCCTCTTCCGAGGAGAACAAAGGCTCCATCCTGGGAACTTCAAAGCTGATCCTGACTCCGTGGCGAAGCGTGCTGACCAGCTGGCTCATCTTCGTGCCGGAGGCCGGATCTGCGTTCAGGGCGGAACCGATGGCCGCAAACAGATGAGAGTGCTCCGGGATGATGGTGTGTTCCTCATCCAGGTTCAAGGTACGGATAAATGCATTTCTCAGTTCACTGAGGAAATGGAGCGGCCCGCCCAGGAAAGCGACATGTCCCCTGATCGGGCGTCCGCAGGCAAGCCCGGAGATCGTCTGATTGACGACAGCCTGGAAGATGGAAGCTGCCAGATCCTCCTTTGTGGCTCCTTCGTTGATCAGCGGCTGGATATCGGACTTTGCAAAAACACCGCATCTGGCGGCAATCGTGTAGAGCGATTTATAGTTTTTGGCGTACTCGTTTAAGCCCGCCACATCAGTCTGAAGCAGGGATGCCATCTGGTCGATGAAGGAACCGGTGCCGCCTGCGCAGGTACCATTCATGCGCTGGTCAATGCCTGCGGCATCGAAGTAAATGATCTTCGCGTCTTCCCCGCCCAGCTCGATCGCCACGTCTGTCTGAGGAGCGACCTTCTGAAGACTGGAGGATACCGCCACGACCTCCTGTATGAAAGGTATGTGCATATTGCCGGCCAGCGTCAGCCCGCCGGAGCCGGTGATGACAGGGCAAACCTCCAGATCGCCAAGCTTTTCAAGGGCTTCTTCGATCAGGTTCGCCAGTGTTCCCTGAATATCTGCAAAATGTCTTCTGTAGTCCGCAAACTGAAGGATTTTTGCCCCGTCCAGAACGGCGACTTTAACGGTGGTGGATCCGATGTCGATTCCAAGTGAATAGGTGTTTTGTGCATTCATTGGTTTCACCTTGGTTTTCTTTTACGTTTTGTAACTGTTCAGAACCTGTTCTGAACAGTTACGCATCGGGCGATGCTTCGCATCCTGAATCGCCCGATGCCACTTTATTTACACTTTCATACGCCCTCAGCAGCAAGTGCTTCGGGCTGTCCTGAACAGTT
>CAMJIC010000027.1 GCA_946405675.1 uncultured Clostridia bacterium | reverse complement strand
ATGAGCGTTTGGACAAGTCAGATGTACAAGTTATTCTGTAACAGATCCTTACATGCATGGAAAGATGATGACTCCATAAAGCGGATTACGACGGGGAAGGATATGAACGAAAGAAGTGAGAAAAAGACGATGTCCTGGTGGCAGGAGCACCGGCCGTCTTCGAGACGTTTTGTCCAGCTTTACAGTGCGCTCCTTTACAACGCGCATCTGAAGGGATTTATTGAAGGTGAGATCTATCAGGGAAATACAAAAGCAGTCTGTGTTCCTGGCTTTAACTGCTACTCCTGCCCGGGCGCGGTGGGTGCCTGTCCACTGGGATCGATCCAGAACGCGCTGGCCTCCTCCGGGCACAGGATCGGATGGTATGTGATCGGGATCATTCTCTTGTATGGAGTGATCCTGGGGCGCACGGTCTGCGGATGGGTCTGCCCGCTGGGACTGATCCAGGAGCTTCTGCACAAGATCCCGACGCCGAAGATCAGAAAGTCGGCCGTCACGCGGGCATTGTCATGGCTCAAATATGTGATCCTGGCGGTTTTTGTCATAGCGATCCCTCTTTGGTATGGATTGGCCTATGATATCCCCCTGCCGGGCTTTTGCAAGTATATCTGCCCGGCAGGTACGGGTGAGGGGGCGTTGGGGCTTCTGCCGGCCAATCCTTCCTACCTGAACATGCTCGGAGTCCTGTTTACAAGAAAGTTTGTGATCCTGCTGGTGATTGGACTGGCCTGTATCTTTATCTATCGTTCATTTTGCCGTTTTCTCTGCCCGCTGGGCGCGATCTATGGACTGTTCAACCGTTTCAATGTGATCGGCGTCAAGGTGGATGCGTCCCGCTGCAATCACTGCGGGTCGTGTGTGCGAAGCTGCGGGATGGATGTGCGAAGGGTCGGTGACCATGAGTGCATTAACTGCGGAAAGTGTATGCAGGTATGCAGCCAGGGGGCCATTTCCATCAAGGCCGGAAAGGTAACGCTGAAGGCTCCTTCGATGGGGTGTGCCGATGACCGTCCGGATGCGCCTGAGCGCAGGAAACGTTTTTCGCGCATCGCCTGGGGCATCGCGCTTGCGGTTCTGTGCTTTGCGGTTTTGTGGTATAACGTCCTGGATCCTTCCATCAAAAAGGATGCTGCGGCACAAGCGGGGCCAGTGGCCGGTACGCTTCCGGACGCCGGAAAGGGCGGGGAGAGTGAACCGGGCATGGCTTCCGGAACTGCTATTGGGGCGGGAACGGATGCTCAGACTGAAGTGATTGCTCAGACAGAAGCAGATGCGAACGCAAAGGCTGCTTCTCAGACAGAAGCAGATGCGAACGCAAAGGCTGCTTCTCAGACAGAAACAGATGAGAATGCAGAGACTGCTTCTCAGACAGAAACAGATGAGAATGCAAAGACTGCTTCTCAGACAGAAGCGGATGTGCAGGCAAAGGCTGGCGCTCAGACAGAAGCGGAAGACCAGGCAGGAGCCGGTCTGGAGACCGGAGCTCTTATACAGACGGAGGATGGCAAAGAGGCTGCGGCACAGGCGGATGAGTCCGGGGACAGCGGAGAGGATGGTTCTGATGCTCAGAGCCGGTCTTACGAAAGCAATGCTCCAATCGGGCATGAAGTGGGACAGCAGCTTGCGGACTTTACCGCGGAATGCTTTGACGGTTCCACCTTCCACCTTGCGGATATGAGAGGAAAGATCGTCTTTATCAATCTGTGGGCGACCTACTGTACGCCGTGTGTCCATGAGCTTCCATATTTCAGCGATCTGTATCAGGCGCATGGGGATGATATTGCAATGCTGGCGGTCCACTCTCCGCTGGCACCGAAGGACGACCCGAAGAAATTCATTGCGGGCAGAGGGTATGCGATGCCGTTCACGAAGGATGTGAAGGAAGGAACCATCTTCCAGATCGTCGGGGGCGGGGCAACCCTTCCGCAGACCATCGTTTTGAACAGAAGAGGCGAGGTCGTTTATAATCAGGTCAAGAGCGTGACACCGGAAGCACTGGAAGCTTTGTACAAGTTAGCAGACCAGCAGTCATGACAGTCATCCCCAGCACCCCGGAGCACTTGCTGCGGAGGGCGGATAAAAGCGAAAAGGAAGAGGCGTCGGGTGATTCCGGATGCGTGGCATCACCCGATGCGTAACTGTTCAGAACCGGTTCTGAATCGTTACAAGAGCAAAAGGAAGAGTATAGCATGAGAAAGACTGCATCGATCCTCCTGATGATTCTGGCATGCATGGCTGCCTCCGTCAGAGTGCCTGCATTCTCCGGCAGCCAGGGAGGTTTGCCTGAAGAGCAGAGCGAAGCCATGATGGCGGGAGAGACGGAATATTCAGAAGAACCGGTTGAGGAAGGGCTTTTGCGGATCGGCTTGTCAGAGCCGGTTACTACCATGGACATCCATAAGACATCCTCCGAATACATGATTCCGCTCAATATCTATGAGCGGCTGTTTGAGATCGAGGTGGATGCGGATGGCGATACATGGCTGGTGAGTTCTCTTGCGGAGAATTTTACGGTTTCCGAGGATGGGAAGACATATTCCTTTGAGCTGCGCGACAATGCCTTTTTCTCCGATGGGACGAAGGTAAAGGCTTCTGACGTGGCGTTTACCTTTGCACGCATGCTTTCATTGCCAGGGAGTGTCCAGACGGATTTTGCGGACATCATTTCAGGAGCCGCCAAGACCATGATGGGAGCAACGGAAGTTCCTGAGGGAATCCGTGTCCTGGACGACTCACATCTTCAGATCACGCTTTCAGAACCCTTTGAAGGCTATATCTATCAGCTGGCCTCTCCGTCGTGCAGCATCCTGAGTGAGTCCTTTGTGAAGGAAGCGGGAGATGATTATGGTTCCTGCGCTGAGATGACGATGGGTTCAGGTCCATACAGGGTGACTGCGTTTTCCGAAAATGAGATCTCTCTGGAGAAAAATCCGTATTATCAATGCCGGGAGAATGAGACACTGTCTGCTTCAAAGGTAAAGCTTCAGGTGCTTCCTCCGGCGTTGATGTACCAGAAGTTTCAGGAAGGCGGGCTTGACATCCTGGATACCAATATGATCAATCCGGATGCCGTGAATGACCTTGTTCATATGGATCAATATGCGGACAGGATCGTATACCGGAGCAGTGTGACGATCCAGTACCTGATGATGAATATGCAGTCTCCGCTTCTGAAGGACATCCGGATCCGGAAAGCAATTCAGATGGCCATTGACCGGAAGGGAATCCTGGATGAGCTTTACGGAGGGGCAGGCAGCCTGATCGATGGCATTTATCCGAAGGGGCTGTTTGGTTTTTGTGAAGAAAATCAGGGTTGGCTGTCGTATGATCCTGAGGAGGCAAAACGCCTGATCGCAGAGGTTCCTGACGCGGGCAAGATTCCTGTGGAGCTGGCAGCCAACTACCAGAACAGCGCCAGGAGGCTTACGATACTGGAGATGATACAGCAGGATCTGAACGATGTCGGATTGAGAGCAGACATCGTCAGCTATGATGGAGACACCATGATGTACCTGCGCAGGAACAGCAGCCTCATGCTTTACATCGGAGAGTGGTCCGCTGATTTTAACGACCCGGACAATTTTATCTATACACTATTCGGAAGCCGGGGAAAGACGTATTCCAGATCCAGCAATTTTCAGGTTCCGTCTGTGTTCGCCAGAATCCAGAAGGCACGTGGAATACAGGACAGGGAGCAGAGGATGCAGGAGTATGCCGACCTTGAGAGGATCCTGGTACAGGAGAATGCCGTATGGGTGCCTCTTTTTTCCACGGAGCATCTGTTTGTCCTCGGAGACAGGGTGGAAAGCTTTTCCCCCTTCTGGGCGGGCTGGAGTTCCATGTACTTCAGGGATGTTGTCCTGAAGGAAGGAAAATGAGCCGGCGCAAGATGTACAGGTTATTTCGCGACAGATCCAAAGCTTTCAGGTATGACTGGCAGAAGCTGAAGACAGACAGGAGCCACAGATGAGACATAGCCTTCATTACAAAGTATTTCGGATGTACCTGATCCCGGTCGCCGTAGCGGTCATACTGTTTATGATCCTGGGGATCCTTCAGACACGGCGTTTTGCCAGGATCATGAGGGATATGAACGAAGACCAGAATGAGGTGATCCTGGATACCATGTCAACCTCCATGCGGGAGCAGGCGACGGAGAGCTATCAGAAGTATGTGGTTTCAGAGGCCACTGTACTGAATGGTGAATTCCGGACGATCCGGCATTCACTGGAGGTTCTTGCCGCGCAGGTGGAGGCGGCCCTTCAGGCCCCTTCATGGGGGGCCGGCCAGCGGGTTTCACCTCCTTCCATGGAAGACGCAGGGAAAATGACGGCACAGCTGATGTATTCTGATGATGCCGACAGGACATCTGAGGCGCTTCAGGAACAGATTGGCAGGATCGGATGCCTGGCGCCCATGATGAAGGAGCTGGTGGTCGGATCGAATTCCCTGATGGACTGCGTGGTGAGCCTGGAGGGCGGAGCCAGTATTATGATGGACAATGTGCCTGAGGCGAAATTTGACAAGGATGGAAAGCTTATCTCCTTTCCTGCCCGGACACGGCCCTGGTATGCAGGCGCGGTGGTCCATGAGGGAACCTATTTTGCGCCGGTGAACCAGGATTATTTTTTTGATTCCCTTCAGATCATGGTGGGCGTTCCGGTATTTCTTGACGGCAAGCTGGCAGCAGTGTGCGGAGGTTCTCTGGATCTGGATGTGCTGGGAGATATTGTGGCGCATTCGCATCTAGGGGAATACACGAAGTCCTGCCTGATCAATTCCAATGGGAACCTTGTCTATTCCTCTTACAGCTCCGGTGAACTGGGGCTTGCGGAGAATCATCTGAAAAGCCTGAAGGAAAGCAGCAACGTCGAGCTTGTTTCACTGCTTAATGAAGCGCTTTCCGGGGACGTGGGGTTTTCCATGATTTCGATCGATGGAGTGGATACCTATGTTGCCTATGCACCGGTAGAGACCGTGGGATGGACGCAGCTTCTGACGATCTCGCGGGAGGATCTGAACCGCACGACATATCTGCTCCTGGAGCAGACGAATTCCGTCATGGAGGAGTCCAGCGTAGATGTGGGCAACAGCGCAAGGCGTAATATCATATTGACGCTTTCCATCGGAGGGGTGCTTCTTCTCCTTGCGGTATTTGTATCCATGTATTTCTCGACAGGACTGGTGCGGCCGATCATGGGAATGACCAATCGTGTCCAGGCGATGAAGGGGGAGGACATGGATTTCCGGGTGGATGACAGCATGCGGACCGGAGATGAGATCGAGCTGCTTGCGGATGCCTTCGAGCGTATGTCCGTCAAGATGAAGGGGTACGTCGGGGAGATCGTGCAGATCACTGCAGAGAAGCAGCGGCTGGATACGGAGCTTTCCGTCGCGGCTGACATTCAGAGAAATATGCTTCCGAATCATTTCCCGGCTTTTCCGGGCAGGAGCGAATTCGACCTGTATGCGACAATGGAGCCTGCAAAGGAAGTGGGCGGAGATTTCTATGATTTCTTTCTGGTTGATGAGGATCATCTGGCGGTTATCATGGCAGATGTTTCGGGTAAGGGCGTACCGGCGGCACTGTTCATGGTCGTTTCCAAGACGATGATCAAAAATGCAGCTTTGTCCGGTATCTATGACGGCCCTGCCAGCATCCTTTCAAAGGTGAATGACCTGCTGTGCGAAGGAAACGAGGATGATATGTTTGTCACGGTATGGCTGGGCATCCTGACGATCTCCACCGGGGAAATGGTATCTGCATGCGCGGGACATGAATATCCGGTTTTCTACCGGAAAGGAAAAGGATTTATCCTGGAAAAGGACAGTCATGGTATTCCGATGGGCGGAATGACAGGAATTTATTACAAGGAATGTACCTGGAAGCTGGATCCGGGAGACATGCTGTTTTTGTATACAGATGGACTGCCTGAGGCGATCAACAGCGAGGAAGAACAGTTCGGCACCGACCGGATGCTGGAAGCGTTGGAGAAAGGAATCGATCTATCCGCGCAGAATGGGGAGGCAGGATACGACAGGGCCAGCCTGAAGGAGTTCCTTCGTCAGGTGCGAAGGCAGGTCGATGACTTTGTCGGCGACACGCCTCAGTTTGATGATATGACGATGCTCTGTCTGAAATACCGGTAGGGTACAAGTCACACCCGGGGAGTGAGATTCGCAATTGTTCGATCAGACTGCTTGACAATAGGCTGGCAGATATGGCATCCTCATTGCGGATGAGAATGATGGAATGGTGAGCAGACGGCGGGGAGGAGTTTGTCCGCCTGTTTGGCTTGTACAAGGGTTTTTCGTATGACGCTGGAGATTTTGTTGTTGACGATAGGGGGATATCTGTCAGGAAGTGTCCTCTATGCATATCTGATTCCTTACCTGCTTTGCGGGATCGATATCCGTGAGGCGAGCAGGGACGGAAACCCCGGAACTGCGAATGTGTTCCGGATCTGCGGGGCGAAGGTCGGCACCCTGGTTGCAGCCATGGAATTTGCGAAAGCGTTCGTTCCTGTCGCGGCGGCGTTGAGCTTGCTGGATCAGGAGGCAGCCGGCTGCTGGTTTGCGCTGATCATCCTGGCTCCGGTATTCGGACATATGTATTCCGTCCTGAATCTGTTCAGGGGCGGAGTCGGGATCGCGGCGGCATTCGGAACCATGATCGCCATTTTCCTGGAAACAAGGCTGCTGATCGTGGCGGTACTGTTATATGTGATCGGACGCTTCGGGATCCATTTCAAACGGGATCTTTACAGGACGGATTTTGTATTCCTGACGTTCTTGCTGATCCTTCAGGTGCTTCATCTGAATCCTGCCTACAGGCTTGCATACAGCATCATCAGTGTGGCCGTTCTGTTCAAGAACCATTTCCTGAAGACAGTCTACGCGATTCCGGCGGGCATGACGCCGTCCTCCGCGGGGGTAGCGGCGAAGAAGTAGAAGCTGTATGAAATCAGGTGTGGCTTGTAACCGAGGCGGGATCTTTGGTTTTATTCGTTAAAACAGTGGATGACAGGCTCATTCTTTTCTAATATAATGAGATGAAATCTGTGAAATGATATAAGATAGGAGGGTTCCTTTATGAAAGCGATTTTGGCGTGGATTTTGTCGATGTTTCTTTCGTTTGGCGCAGGCGTTTCCACCGGACGGGATTATCAGTCGGATACGGAGCTTGAGCAGAAGGTTCAGGCGCATATGGATGTGATCGTGGACGAGGCTGCAGGGATCGTGGATGATGTCTCTGAGGCGGCCAGGTCGCGCAGGGAGACGCTGGAGTCTGAGCTTAAGGAAAGCGACAAGTACAAGAAGGCGGAGCAGTTTGTCAACGATGTCCAGGAGATCGCGGACAACACGGCAGCCGACATCGAGGCGCATTTCGGTACCGGCGAAACCGAGACAGAAGCGGAGACACAGATACAGGAAGAAACAGTTACTGCGTGATTGGTGCCTATGCTGGAAATAAAAAATATTTATAAAGAATACAAGACAGGTACGCTTGTCCAGAAGGCTCTGGACGGCGTATCTTTGTCGTTTCGGGAAAGTGAATTTGTCGCGATCCTGGGACCCAGCGGTTCCGGGAAGACAACACTGCTCAATATCATTGGGGGTCTGGATCACTGCGACAGCGGGGAGCTGGTGATCAACGGTATTCCGACAAAGGAGTATAAGAGCCGGGACTGGGATGCCTACAGGAATCATTCGGTGGGGTTTATTTTCCAGAGCTATAATCTGATCCCCCATCAGTCGCTTCTGAGCAATGTGGAGCTGGCGATGACCCTTGCGGGAGTTGGCCGGAGTGAGCGCAGGGAAAGAGCGGCTAAGGAGCTGGAAAGAGTCGGCCTGCGGGATCAGATGCATAAGAAGCCGATGCAGCTTTCCGGCGGTCAGATGCAGCGGGTGGCGATCGCCAGAGCTCTGGTGAACCATCCGACGATCGTGCTTGCGGATGAGCCGACAGGCGCGCTGGACAGCGATACCGGAGAGCAGGTGATGGAGCTGCTTGCACAGGTGGCAAGGGATCATCTGGTGGTGATGGTTACCCATAATCCGGAGCTGGCGGAGCGCTATGCGACCCGGATCATCAAGCTCAGGGACGGGCGGGTAAAGTCCGACAGCGATCCCTATGACCCGGCTGGCGGGCGCAGCTGCCTCACGGAGAAGGCAGAGCAGCCCTTAGATCATGAACAGGAGGCATCCGGCGCGCAGCATCGGTCAGACTCCGGGTCGGATGGGCAGGCGGCTTCCAGCTGCGAAAACCAGCAGGAAGCGGATGCTGAACCAGGGAAAACGGACAGGAACCCGGCCGGTGTATTGCGGCCAGGGCGCAAGCCTTCCATGTCATTTCTTACGGCACTGTCTTTGTCGGTATCGAATCTGCTCTCCAAGAAGACAAGGACGATCCTGGTAGCCTTTGCCGCGTCGATCGGGATCACGGGAATCGCGCTGATCCTGTCGCTGTCCACGGGAGCCCATGATTATATCAACCGGATGGAGGAGAATGCGCTCAGCGAGTATCCGCTCCAGATCACGTCTTCCTCGTTTTCGATGGAGTCGACGATGGCTGCATTTTCCCAGATGGGAATGATGGGCGGCGTTCAGACGCCACAGACAGAAACCGGGCATGTAAAGGAGCAGCAGATCCTGGGCAGCATGATCGCCGGGACCGGGACGAATGACCTTGCGTCCCTGAAACGATGGTTTGACAGCGGATACAGCGGGATTGATGAGGTAACGCGTTGCGTCAGCTACAGCTACGGGATCAGCCCGCAGGTGTACCGCAAGGAAGAAAACGGGTATCGTCAGGTCAACCCGGATCAGACCATGTCTGCTGTGGGGATCTCCATGAATGAGAACCTGACTTCGGCACTGAGTGTGTGGAACAGCAATGATACGTTCTGTATGCTGCCGGAAAAGGAGGAGATGTACAAGGACTCCTATAAGGTGCTCGCCGGACATTGGCCGCAGGAAATGAATGAGTGCGTGCTGGTGCTGATGCCGGGCGGCGGTGTTCCGGATTACCTGCTTTATACGATGGGACTGAAGGATGTCTCCCAGCGGGATGAAATTATTTCCCATGTCATGAACGGGGAAGCTGTGGACACCTCCATGCGTAAGTCAGGGGAGTATGCCCCGGAGGAATTTCTCGGGATCTCCTTCCGTGTACTGCCCGCCTGCAGGATGTATGAAAAGGATCCCAGACTGGGCGTCTGGATCAGCCGGGCGGAGGATCCGGAGCGTATGAACAGCTTGCTCGAGGATGCCAGGGAGATTCAGATCAGCGGCGTCGTCATGCCGGAAAAGGAGAATGCGGTCGGGATCGTGGAGATGGGGATTGATTATCTCCCGGAGCTGATGGATTCTTTGCTTCAGGATGCGGCGGACAGTGAGATCGTACAGGAGCAGCTGGCACATCCGGACGTGGATGTCCTGACAGGAGCCGCTTTTGGAACGCAGAATCCAAACCTCTTTGCCGGAATAGCGGACATGATTGAGATTCATCCGGAGAAGCTGCCGGACGCTGTGAAGTTTGACTGGGAAGGGCTGGACAAGGTGCTGGAGGAGCATGGACGGCTGAGTACGGTTCAGACTGTCCGCATCATCCGGGAGCTGAGCCGGACAGGAAAATCACCTACACTGGAGGAAGTGCTTAACAAAGACCTGCTCCCTGCCCTGATGGAGCTGTTTCAGGTAGATGAGAGCAAGATATCGGAAGCAATCACGATCCAGATGGATGAGGAGCGGATGCGCCAGATGTATTACTCCCAGTCCATGGAACAGGAGGCGAGCCTTCGGGGGAACCTGCTCAGATTCGGCTACGCGGATCCGGATGTGCCGGCGATGATCACGATCTATCCGAAGAACTTTGAAAGCAAGGATGCGGTGATCGCCATCCTGGACGCGTACAATGCGACCATGGAGAAGGAAGGCTATCCGGAGAAGGTGATTTCCTACACGGACTATGTAGGATCCCTGATGAGCTCGGTGACAACGATCATTGATGTGATTACTTATGTGCTGATCGCTTTCGTTGCGGTTTCTCTGATCGTATCTTCTATCATGATCGGGATCATCACCTACATCTCTGTCCTGGAGCGGCGCAAGGAGATCGGGATTCTGCGCGCGATGGGCGCCTCGCGGCACAATATCACCCAGGTGTTCAATGCAGAGACGTTCATCATCGGAATCATGGCAGGCATATTCGGCATCGTGCTGACCCTGCTTTCCCTGATCCCGATCAATATGGCGATTCATTCTTATACGGATCAGCCGGTATCGGCATTCCTGCCCGCCGGCGCGGCACTCATCCTGATTGGGCTCTGCGTGATCCTGAACCTGATCGGCGGATTCATCCCGGCCTTCAAGGCATCCAGGCAGGATCCGGTGTCGGCGCTCAGAAGTGAGTGATCTGCCGGACCTTCCCGATGATATCAGGTATGACTTGTAACCTTTATGGCAAAGCCCATTACAGGATTCTGTAGTGGGCTTTGCTGTATACGATAGGGAAAAAATAATCAAAGAAGGGGAAAAGCATTTCATGTTGAAAACACTGCTGCGGTATTTCAGGCCGCATAGGAAACTTTTTATTCTGGACATGATGTGCGCGGTGCTTGCCGCGGGCATTGACCTTGCATTTCCAATGGTGTCCAGGTATGCCATGTATACCTTGCTGCCGGACCGTCTGTTCCACGCGTTTTTTGCGCTGATGGCAGTGGTCGGTGCGTGCTATTTGTTGAGGGCTGTGTGCTATTACATCATGACGTACTGGGGGCACACCTTCGGAATCCGGGTTGAGACAGATATCCGGGCGGACCTGTTTGACCATCTGCAGGAGCTGGATTTTGAGTTTTATGACCAGATGCGTACCGGAAACCTGATGAGCCGTCTGACGGGGGATCTGTTTGAGGTGACGGAGCTGGCGCATCATGGGCCGGAGGATCTGCTGATCTCGGTTCTCACTGTGGCGGGATCCCTGATCATTATGTTTACCATCGAATGGCGTCTGGCCATGGTGGTTTCTGTGCTGATCCCGGTCTTCCTCGCCATCACGATGATGCAGAGGCGGAACATGTCACGCACGTCGTCCAATGTCAAGAAAAAGCTGGCAGGCATCAACACGGATATCGAATCCAGCCTGTCGGGCATGAAAACATCGAAGGCTTTCGCGAACGAAGCGGTGGACAACGCCCGTTTCAGGTCGGCGAACCAGGAGTACCGGGGCGCGAAGAAGGATTTTTACCGGGCCATGGGAATCTTTAATGCCTCCCAGGAGTTCTTCATGGGGATCCTTCCGGCGGTCGTGATCGCAGTGGGCGGCATCTTGATCATGCAGGACCGGATGAATTATATCGACCTGATCACATTTACCCTGTTTGTCAGCTCCTTTGTAACGCCCATCCGGAAAATGGCGCAGTTTGCTGAGACCTTTGCCAGCGGCATGGCAGGACTTCGCAGATTTGAGGAAGTGATGGCCATGAAACCCTCCGTCAGGGAAAAGCCGGATGCTGTCGAGCTTCAGGTCAGGCATGGCAGTGTCGACCTGGATCATGTGAGCTTTTCTTATATCCATAATCCGGAGGTGCTGCATGATATCGACCTGCATGTCAGAGGCGGGGAGATGATCGCCGTGGTGGGCGCTTCCGGCGGAGGCAAGACGACGCTCTGCCATTTGATCCCGCGTTTCTATGACGTGGAATCCGGATCGATTCGGATCGATGGAATGGATATCCGTGATGTGACAAAGAAATCCCTTCGCAGCAGTGTCGGCATCGTGCAGCAGGAGGTATTCATTTTTGCGGATACGATTCGGGAAAACATCCGTTATGGCAGACCGGGGGCATCTGACGCAGAGGTGGAGGAGGCTGCAAGGCGGGCGGAGATCTATGAGGATATCCTGCATATGCCCAAGGGCTTTGATACCTATGTCGGGGAACGGGGCACCAGGCTTTCCGGCGGCCAGAGGCAGCGGGTATCGATTGCGCGGATCTTCCTCAAGGATCCTGCGGTGCTGATCCTGGATGAGGCAACCTCCGCATTGGATACGATTACGGAGGAGCATATACAGAAGAGCTTTGATGCACTGATGCGCAGCAGGACATCCTTTGTCATTGCGCACCGGCTGTCCACGGTCAGGAACGCGGACCGGATCGTTGTGATCGAGGATGGTCAGATCAGGGAAATGGGAACGCATGAGGAGCTTCTGGCATCCGGCGGCGAGTATGCCAGGCTCTACGAAGCGCAGGAGTTATAAAGAGTGGCGTTTCACCCAGGCGGAAAAACCGGACGGGATGGAGGTGAACTGGATGAGGCACGAGGCTCCATCCAACGTGTCCAGAACCTTGCAAAGGAGGTTTCCGCCAGCCTGGATCTGAAGGTTGTCATAGACCTTCAGGTCTGTCTCCGTTTCCAGGACGGCGGTGAAACGGCCCAGAGCCGTAATTCCGCCATAATGGCACTGCTCCTGGACGTGCTTGTCTTTGATGAAGGAGAAACGGACGGGAAGAGGAGCGGGCAGCTGCTTTTGCGTGTCGCTCTTGGTCTTGATGGATACGTTATAGGGTTCACCGATGCCGGTCACATGGGTCAGGACAATCTCATGGTCCACGCCCTTTGGCTGAACGGTCAGCTCCCGCTCGACTGTCAGAGGGCTGGAGATGGCATCGCGCATAGACGGGGAGATCAGAACCTGACCTCCGATCGTGTAACTCTCAATCCGGCCGCACAGGTTCACCTGATCCCCGACGACACCATATTTCATTCTTTTTTTGGAGCCCACATTGCCAACGATCATATCGCCCGTGTTCAGGCCGATCCCCATCTCGAGCCGCGGATATCCTTTTTTTGCATTCCACTGGTTGACCTTGCTCATGGCGGCCTGCATGCCGATGGCTGCGGCGACGGCCTCCTCAGCATGGTTCCTGGAGGGGATCGGAGCGCCAAAGACTGCCATGATTCCATCTCCGATAAACTCAATGATGGTTCCGTGGTATTGCTGGATGACTTCTGTCATGGCGGCCAGATAATGATTCAGCATCGAGATCAGGTCTTCGGCATCCATCTGTTCGGAGAGGGCGGTAAAGCCTCTCAGATCACTCATCATGATCGAAAGCGTCTGCTTTGTCCCGCCAAGCTCCGGCCTTTTTTTCTTATCCAGAAGCTCCTGAACCAGCGTATCGGAAACATACATGCCAAAGGTTTTCTGCAGGAGGTCGTTGCGCATCTCCAGCTGCCGGTTCATCTTGCTGACACGTTCGATGTCCTGCGAGAGGTCTTTCATCTCCTGGAGCTTGCTCAGGTCCGTGAAGGCAATGATGAACCCTTTTTCATTCTTCGTCAGCGAAAAAAAGGAAACAAAGACTCTCAGGTGCTTTGTTCCGCTTTTGGTATGGAAGGGAACGACAGCTTCGCTTCTGCCCCTGGATGAGTAGACTGCATCGAGAATGATCTGGGAAAAGGCGTCATTTTCCGGATCGTTAAAGAAAAGGGCTGCAAACTTCTGCTGATGGATCCTGTCCGACGGAAGATCGAGGAGCTCGCAGGCAGCATGATTCGCGAACAGGATGGTTCCGGACGTGTCCGTCATCATGATCCCCTCGGAGAGGCTGTCTATGATATGATACTGTGTCTGAATGGAGATACTCATTGTTTTACGCTCCTGACAATGCAACCGGATTCCGACCTGTAAGATCGGAGAAAAAGACAGGCAGGATATTTAAGTGAATTGTTTACAGAACCTAAGGATCTGTTACAGAATAACTTGTACATCTGACTTGTCCAAACGCTCATCTGCTGCGTTGGAAAGCCTCGCCGTAGTGACAGCCGAGCCTGCCGCCGGCAGGCTCGGCTCATGCGTTCCGGATACAGTTCCGGAATCTGCGGATTAATTTTCCTCTGCTTTCTCAGCGATCTTTCCGCATACTTCCAGATACTGTGCGGTGAGGACTCTCAGCCTGGAGGAAAGATGGCGCAGGATCATATCAATCTTGCTCGGATTCTTCTCGAAAAGCTCTTTGAAATCAGCCGGATAGATGATCTCGACGGTTGTGTCCTGATCGATTGCAACCGCAGTCGCGCTTCTCGGCTGGCCGGAGACCATCCCCATCTCGCCGAAGAAATTGTCTGCGGCAAGCGTAGTCAGCAGTACCTCGTCAGGCGTGCCATAGTTATTGTAGATCCCGACACGGCCATAGTGGATGTCATACATGCACTCCACCAGATCGCCTTCCCTGCAGATCACGGTTCCGGCAGGATAAGATACGACATTCTTCGCAAAGCCTTCCGAATGCTTCTTCTTTGCCTTCTTTTCACGGACGGACTCCGCGCTGGGCTCCGGGATCTCGTTCGGCATGGTCTTGTAGTAATAGGTATACTTTCTCAGGCTGCGGAGGAATTCTTTATCCGGATCCAGCCCGGCGGCACCTACCTGCTCGGCGATCGCCTTGGCTTTATCATAATCCCTGGTGAGGTCACGGAGCCGGGTGCTGAGTGCTTTCATGAGCTGAGTGATGCGGTCAGGGTCTTTCTCGAAAAATGAATTCAGCTCCGCCTCGGAGATCTCGATGAGCTTCGTGCCGTCTTCCTGACAGACCGCGTCCGCGCTTCTCGGGAACGTGTCGATGACTGCCATCTCACCTACGAACTGTCCCTTGGTCAGATCGGTGAGCTTCAGAGAATCATGCCCGTCAGGATCTTTTGCGAAGATGCCGACGGAACCCTCTTCGATCTGATAGAAAGTGCTGCCCAGTTCACCCTGCTGGAAAATGATGTCTCCTTTGTTAAAAATTTTCTCCGCCATAATAACGCTCCTTTGTGTAAGATGTGGTGACGCTCCCGAATCCTCAGGATAATCCGGAGAAACGATGAAAGGTCTTCGGAAGACGCCGGTGATATCTACTGGAAATTATATCATAAAGCTTTGGCGCTGTACAACTCACAACAAAAACATCAGGCCCCGCGCGGGATGTGGAACACACCCGGAGCGGGGCCTGATGTGCTTTTCGATCAGGACTTATTCTTAGAAGTGCTTATCGAAAAGCGTTTTTACGGGAATGATCCCGCAGGAAACGGTTATTTTGTTATAGACTGGGGCATATTGTACCTGGCGAAACCATAGATGCTTCCGTTGAATGCCGCCATGCTGTACAGGATTGACCCTGCATTACTTCTGAAGTATTTTGCCAATTTTTCCGCCAGCGAACTCTTTCTTGGGTTTGTAGCTGAGAAATGTCTGTTTCCATAAAAAGTTGTAGCTGTATTCGTCATAATTCCACCTCCAATAAATCATTTCTTTGTCCTTATGACGGTTCCCACTATAACGCTGAAACGGGGGTCGGATAAGGTTGCTTATTGACCTGTTTTGGGTTAATATTGACATATGTTTCGGGAATGACAGGTTTCCTTTCTGACAGCTTCCGGGTCGAAAGGGGACAGAAAAAGAGGCGGAGAGCGAACAGGGGAAGATATATGGGACAGGACGGAAGCAGGAATTATGGACACAGGCTCAAGCATTTTGAGGCGCAGGAAAGCAGGCTTCAGGTGGATTTCGTGACTGACCGGGGGCAGTATCATGCCGCGCACTGGAACAGCAGCCTGGAGATCATTTACCTTCTGAATGGAAACGCAAGGATCCTTCTGGACGGACAGCAGGTATCCCTTGTGCAGGGGGAATTCATCGTGATCGATTCAGGACGTGTCTTTGAACTGCAGTGCAAGGAAAGCTTTATGCAGATCAGGATCCGTGCGGACAAGGAATTCCTCTCCGCCCGCGCAGGAGACCTTTCACAGCGGGAGGGGATCGTCAACAGGCGTTACTTCTGCCTAAGGGAGAGCCTGAAAGAAGAGCAGCTGGATGGGTTCCTTGAGATCTGCGAACTGTTTAAAAGGCTGGTACCGCTTTATATCAATGAACCGACCGGGTTCCGCCTCAAAACGGAATCGATCGTACTGGACATCCTTTACCACCTGGTCCAGGATTTTTCGGAGGAAGTCAAGGGAGGGCAGATCCCTGAAGTGACGCAGGATCTTGAACGAGTGAGGCAGATTCTTGCATATATAGAGGAAAATTACGAGAAGCCCCTGTCACTTCAGACAGTTTCTTCCGCCTTTGGGCTGTCGCGGGAATATTTCAGCCGGCTGTTCCATCAAAGCATCGGGATGACCTTCCTGGAGCACCTCACCAGAGTGAGGATCGCACATTTCTACCACGACCTCATCACGACCGACGAGCCGATCATGAAGCTGCTGGAGGACAACGGGCTGACAAACTATAAGCATTTCCGGAAGCATTTTAAGGAACTGTACGGCTGTTCACCGCGCGAAGTGCGCAAGATTATTCTATAAGTTACAAGTCACACTCTGGCCAGGTTGCTGTTCACTGAACGGTCGGGCAGGCTAT
>CAMJIC010000026.1 GCA_946405675.1 uncultured Clostridia bacterium | reverse complement strand
CCCGAAGATCATGAGCAGGAATATTGTATTCACATAAACTGATTGATGTTTATTCATAGTTCAGAACCTGAAATAAAGGAACGGGTTGTATGAATCACCTACAAGATAAGCGACACTGAGCAGGAACACCGCAACAGTGAAGGCGCCGCGAAGCACGACTGTCGCTGTGTTGGAGTTCCTTACTTTCCTGAGTATGCAGGACGCTGTCTTCAGAGGGATCGTAGTACTTCCGAGTATAAGGATGACCAGCAGCACTGCGTTGGAATACAGCTGATAGATGGAACCATTGTCCAAAAACCGTCCGCCTCCTCCGAACATCGCGGCAAGGTATCCCATCCTCCCGGCAATCTCATTGTAGGAGAAAATGAACCAGCCGATCATGACCGCGAACATACAGTATATATGCTGGATGACACCCGGCAGGGCGCGTAAGCGCTTCCCGTAAACCAGCTTTTCCAGCAATATAAGCACTCCGTAGTAGAGGCCCCAGATACAGAAGTTCCAGTCCGCGCCATGCCAGATCCCGGTCAGAAGCCAGACCGCCATGGTGCTTCTGATCAGTCCGAACGTCCCTGCCCTGCTGCCGCCAAGGGGGATGTAGACATACTCCCTGAACCAGGTTCCGAGGGAAATGTGCCACCTGCGCCAGAATTCCGATGCGCTCTTCGCTTCATAGGGATGGTCGAAATTCTCCAGGAACCGGAACCCGAACATGTGGCCAAGGCCGATCGCCATATCCGAATAGCCGGAGAAGTCGAAGTAAATCTGGAAGGTATACGCCGCGATCCCGATCCACGCAGTCACAACGGGCAGGCTCCCCGTATCCATGACACGGATGGAATCCCACAGAAGCCCTGCATTGTTGGCAAGCAGTACCTTCTTCCCAAGCCCCGCCATGAACCGCATGACGCCCAGGGCAAACTCATCAGAGGTCTCCCTTCTCCTGCGCAGCTGCCGGTCGATTGTCTTGTACTGAACGATCGGTCCTGCGATCAGCTGCGGGAACATGGTCACATAGGCTCCGTAGGAAATGATATTTCTCTGCACCCTGGCGCTGCCGCGATATACATCGATAATATACGATATTGTCTGAAATGTATAGAAGCTGATTCCGATCGGCAGCGAGAGCGCAAGGAGCGGGATCTCGCTGTGGAAGATGCCGTTTACCGTCCGGAGGACGAAATCCCCATACTTGAAAAAGCCAAGCAGAGACAGGCCTGCCGCAACCGATATGGCAAGGCTGGCCTTTGCCGCCCTCTCCCGTCCAAGGCACAAAAAATGGTCGACCAGCAGTCCTCCCAGCCAGGAGATCAGGATCGACACGATCATCAGTATCACATAGACCGGCTCGCCCCACGCATAAAACACAAGGCTGACCAGAAGCAGCACAAGATTGCGAAGACGTCTTGGCACTGCGTAATAAAGAATCAGTACCAGTGGGAGGAACCGGAACAGGAACAGCAGGCTGCTGAATACCATACTTTGTTCACCCCTGAAAATCTCGTAAGAATGACGATCAGGCCGCACCCGCAGACCGGCCCGCCGGCAAGGATGCGCCTGATAACAGTTATTTCGCCTAAGCTGAACTACATTGACAATCAACCGGGTTATTATATAATAATAAAGTATTGTGTTCAACTGTGACTTTTCATACACAATACGTTACAAGTCATACCCCTGCCAGCGGGGCGGTCTGCGGGCAGGGGTGCGCCTTGTAACTGAAACACTGAATAGTCAGGCTCTCCGGATGTATATGCATATCCGGATGCGTCATAAAGGAGATCGAATCCAATGGATTATAAACCGTCCGGCGTATCGGATGAAACGGAACGGAATTCTTCGTCATCCGCCAGGAAGACGACTGCCCGGTCTTTTGATGCTTCATCGTCTTCTTCCGCTTCCCCGGGACGTTCCCGTACATCTGGAAAAAAGAGGCAAAGGAGCAGAATCTTACGTGCAGATGCCGGAAGGTTCATGATTGCCCGTCTGCTGGCCCTGGTCTGCCTGGTTCTGGTGGTCTTTGAGGGCAATGTCATCTACCGGCTGTTCTCACACCGGGTGGGAACCAATGTCGAGATCATGCATTCGAGCAATCAGGCAGAGACAGAGGGCATTTTGCAAAGCTCCGCAGATGCCGGAACTGCCGTTTCAACCAGGGAGAGTACAACAACCCCCGCTGCCCCGTCCACTGTGTCGGCACTGGCCGGCGGTACGCTTGCCGGCGGAGGCCAGGATCTGATCACAGATGTATCTGAGAGCACCGCCTCCGGTACGGTGGATACGCAGTCTCCTGAGTACATCGACAGCCCGAAGGTCGTCAGGCAGCAGAGCAAGGCTGTGGATGATTCCTACTTCAACAATGCCGTCTTCATCGGAGATTCCCGGATGGAGGGATTCCGGAATGCCTCCGGGATCACGCAGGGAACCTTCCTGACCGGTGTCGGTCTTTCGATCGAGGATATGGACAGGCAGATCATCTCAACCGCAGGCGGCAACATCTCCGTCTATCAGGGGCTGAGCGGGCAGCAGTATGATAAGATCTACCTGATGCTTGGCGCGAATGACCTGGGCTATTATCCGTGGGATATGTTCCTTCCGCAGTTTAAGTCCGTCCTGGAGCGTTTTCACGAGTTGCAGCCAAAGGCGATCATCTATGTGTGCTCTGTCATCTACGTGGAAGAATCCAAGATCGCCCCGGGTTACGAGTATGACAACAATGACAATGTCCGCACGATCAACGGCTACATCCTCCAGGCCTGCGAGGAACTTTGGTACAGCTACTACCTGAACCTGAACGAGATCTTCTCCAACGGATACGGCGGCCTGATCCAGGATGCGTCCTCTGACGGCATTCATCTGTATCCCGACTATCTGGCCATGATGCTGGATTACCTGAAAACGCACTACATCACGGATGAGGAATTTGAAAAAGCCAGGGCTGCCAATCCGGATGATATCGCAAATGCCGTACCGGCGACGGAAAAAAGTACCGAAAAAAGCACGGAGAAGCTGATCGAGGAGGTCAGCGCCGGCTGACGCTTCTCAATGATGAAGAAAAGAAAGGGCTGCCGCACGAAAATGCGGTGGCTCTTTTTCATTTCACCTCACAGATCCCTCTTTACAGCCTGAGCAACTGTTCAAAACAGGTTCTGAAGAATTACGAACCTGAACAAAAAAGACCGGGTTATTCAACCCAGTCTTCAAGGATTATACCGGGAATACGTTCAAATTCCCGTATGTTGTGAGTGACAACTGTAAACCCTTTCGCTATTCCCTAAGCAGCAATCTGATAATCATACGGGCCTATGATATTCCCCTGTTTCTCCAAAAAGCCTCGTATTCTCCCTGCCGTGACAGCATCATCGCTGTCAAATGGAAGGATTGTAAACGGAGCGATAAACTGTCCCAATCGATGTCTGGTTCTTTCTCCCCAATTGCTTTTTGCAGCACCGTATTCCAGTTCAAAAATGGTAACCGATGACATCGCGATCTGGGAAGGGCTGAAGGAAAACACCTTTTCAGTAAGAACCGGGTATCTGTTCTTCATCACGTAGATGCAGATGTTTGTGTCGAGCAGGTACATCACAGTTCCTCCCTGAGTGGAACCTGATCCCAGACGGGCTGATTCCTGTCAGCCATAAAATCTTCAGGAAAAGTACCAACCACCTGACGTGCAGGAGCCCATGGGTCATCAATCGGGTAGATAATGAACATATCACCAACTTTACGAATGTAATAATCCTTGATGCCTGTACGCATTTCTGCAGGGATTCGGATCGCCTGGCTATTACCATTCTGAAAAACACATGTAGTTGCAAGTTCCATCAGAGATCATCCCCCTTTCTAATTACAGATACGTCATGTACACATGTTCAGTATACTCCTATGAAGACTAAAAAGCCAGCATACCATTTCAAGGACATTTACAAACAGGGGCTGCCGCAACATGAATTGCGGCAGCCCCTGTCTTAACCGGTTCTTTTCTTTCCCGTTTTGTCTTTTCCGGTTTTATCATGTTCCCGGTCCTGTAAAAAAATCTCAGCCGGCCGTATGTCTGTCCGTCCGATCTGATCAGAACCCTGCTTCCTTCAGGATACTTTCAGCCTTCTCATAGTCATCGCATACACACAGAACAGCGTACTTTCCGCTGGACTTCACGATCGCCTTGTCGAGCTTCGCTGCTTCGTCGGCGTTGTAGGTGGAGAACAGCTCCTTCTGATTCTTCACACGCATCTTCAGAAGATCCGCTACTTCTTTCGCTGTCTCCTCGTCCTTGCAGGAAACCACCACGATCTCATCCGCCGTAGCGTTCCCGCTCATATACACCTTGCTGATCTCGACCTGCCCATCCTCAAAGAAGTAAATGCTCCCCAGCATCTCACTCTTTGTCTCAGTCAGCTTGTCGGTGGTGATAACGGAAGCATTCAGCTCATCCGCCACCTTCGCCACGTCAATCTCCTTCTTCGATCCTCCCGATCCGGAGCAGGCGGTCATGACCAGTGCGCTGAATACAATGCATGCTGCGAGTACGATTCTTTTTCCAATTTTCCTCATTGTTTCCTCCCCTTATTACATCGTCCCCCTGTTGGTGTTACAAAAAATACGTGCTAATCATAGCAAACCGCCGTTGAAAAATCAATGTAGCTGGCTGCCGTTTATCGCTGATTTACCGGGCTGGTCACAAGTCACATCGCTGCGAACGGGCCAGCCTGTCAGCCGCAGAGCCGGAGGATTGCGTCTGCCAGGATCTTCGTGCTCTTCATCAGCATGGGGATCTCCATGAATTCATCGTCCCCGTGCATCCGGTTGTCCACCTCCGGGACTGCACAGCCGAATGCTACTCCCCGTTTCAGTTCATGTACATAGGTTCCTCCGCCGATCGCGACGGGTTTTCCTTTTTTGCCGAAATAGAGCTCGTAAGATTCCAGAAGCTTAACCACAAGCTCTGAGTCTGCGCTCACATAATGGGCGGGAACCATAGGCTGATCCTTCATCTCAAGCCCAGCCTCATGAAGACGTTCCCTCACCTTGACCGTCAGATTACTGTCGTTGCAGCAGATCGGTGCCCTGCAGTCAAAGCATCCTGACAGGCTCCAGGAAGCCTGATCCGGCGAAGTCTCATACCTGAGGATATCCAGCGACATCGTGAGATCGCCGCTCTCTTCATCCTTATAATCAATTCCCAGTGCCCTGCCGTGATGGTCCCCGTGGGGCCACAGCTTCCCTGCCTGAAGCAGCATCTTCTCTCCGCCAAGGCCAGCCAGGTCCAGGTGCTTCAGGAACTCCAGGATCAGCGTGACTGCATTTACGCCATCCTGCGGAGACGCGGCATGGGCAGACTGCGTTTTCACCCTGACAAGGAACCGATCTTCATGATCCCCATCCGCCTCAAAGGAAAATGTCCCCTCTGCGGCGCCGGTCCCGGAAACAGCCTCCTTGAGCTGTGCCTCGTTTACGCCAGACAGGATCACAGTCCCCTTCCCCGGGACAATGTTGGGCGTATCGCCGGCCTCGATCCGTACCACGCGCACGTTCCGGGGCTTTCCGGCCTTCGCTTCATCCGTCCCGCAGGCGCTGAATTCTCCCTGCAGCCGCCCCTTCTCAATATGGATCAATGGGTAATCCGCGTCCGGGGAAATGGAATACAGCGCTTCCTCTTCCCGGCTGTAATAATACTTCAGATCTCCTGACCCGCATTCCTCATCCGATCCGCAGATCAGGCGCACGCCTCTTGCAAGGGGAAGCCCCAGCTCCTTGATGCACCGCATTGCATACAGCGCAGCCACAGCAGGCCCCTTGTCATCACTGGTCCCGCGTCCATAGATCCGGTCTCCTTCGATGAGCGGCTCAAAGGGTGCGGTCTTCGTCCAATCGTCCGACACCGGCACCACGTCCAGATGCGTCAGGATGTCCAGCGCCTTCGTCCCGGCACCCTCCAGGTCTCCTGCCACACAATGATTCTCATAGTTAACCGTTCCAAAGCCATACTGCTGCATCAGCTCCTGCATCGCCTGAACGGCCTGGGCCGGCATCCTTCCGTAAGGCATTCCCTCCTCCGGCACGCCCCGCACGGAAGGAATCCTGACCAGCTTCTTCAGATCCTCCAGGATCTGGTCCTGATGGGCATCCACCCATGCATCAATTCGTTCTTTATACTCCGGCGTTTTCATTCACCATGTTCCTTTGCTATATCACGAAATACAATGCAATATCGTAACAGTTCCCATCACTCAAAATGATAAGACTTTGAGAGCACTTCCCATCTGGTATCCTTCTCAGACAGGTTCAGCGGCGTGCCGTCTGAAAGATGGTAGTCACCCACTGCAGCACTGCCCTGATAAGTCCCCTCAAGCTCCGGCCACTGAATGCCTATGGAAGGATCGTTCCAGGCCAGGCCGCCCTCATCGCCCGGATGATAAAAATCCGTGCATTTATAACAGAACTCCGCCACATCCGACAGGACAAGAAATCCATGTGCGAAGCCTTCTGAAATATAGAACTGCTTATGGTTTTCCTCCGTCAGCTCCACGCCGTACCATTTGCCGAATGTACTGCTTCCCGACCGAAGATCCACTGCAACGTCAAACACCCGGCCGCGGATCACACGCACCAGCTTTCCCTGGGGATACTGTTTCTGAAAATGCAATCCTCTCAGCACGCCCTTCGAGGAACAGGACTGATTGTCCTGTACGAATACCATGTCGAGCCCTGCTTCATGCATGTCGTTCTGGTTATAGGTCTCCATAAAATAACCACGGCTGTCGCCATGCACCGCCGGCTCAATGACATACAGTCCTTCGATCGGCGTTTTCGTCACTGTTATCTGTCCCATGTATGTGCTCCCTTTTTCTGCTCTCTATCGTACTGATCCTGCAACAATTCAGCCCCCTCAGCTCAGAATACTTTACATTCTGAGCAATAGGTTTAGATCGTTATCTTCTCTTCAGGTCCCATTCACGCCCCTTCCCCTGAGAACGGCGTGAACAGCAGCAATCTCTTTCAAACCTGTCAGAACTCAATCTCCTTCAGGTATCTTGCAAGCGCGTCCTGCCAGTCCGGAAGAAGGCGGAATCCGCTTCGTTCCAGCTTGCTCTTGTCCAGCCTGCTGTTGAACGGCCGTTTTGCCTTTGACACGCCATATTCCTTCGTGGACACTGGGATCAGCTTCAGGTGGGAGGCATCGTACTCCTCATGCCCCAGAAGCTGTGCCTGGCGGAAGATCTCCTTCGCGAAATCATACCAGCTGATATAGCCCGTCCTGGTTCCCTGGGCAGTGAAACCGCCCTCCCCAGGCGCAAGCTCCGAATTGGTCGCATGGTAGTACCCGAACCGGTCCGTCTCAATCATATCGACAAGAAGCGATGAAAGATCCAGGGTATAGGTGGGCGTTCCGATCTGGTCATCGACGACCCTCAGCTCATCGTGATTTTTCCCGATGCTGAGCATCGTCTTGATAAAGTTCTTTCCATTTTTCCCGAACACCCATGCAATGCGGACGATAAAGAACCGGTCCGTCGCAGCCGCAACTGCCTCCTCGCCTTCCAGCTTGGTCTGGCCATACACGTTCAGCGGAGCGAAGTTCCGGTCATCCGGCTCCCATGGCCTGGTACCTGTTCCATCAAACACATAATCGGTGGACAGGTATACGATCTTAGCGCCCACAGACGCAGCTGCGTCAGCCATATTCCGGGTTCCGTCCACATTGACAGCTTTCACCTTATTAATCTTGTCCCCATCCTCCGCCAGGTCCACGGCTGTCCACGCCGCACAATGGACGACCACGTCCGGCGCGGCTTCCTGCACAGCCTTCTCCACTGCAGCACGATCCGTAATGTCCATACTGACATACGGCATCCTCGTGACGGCCGAGCCATCCTGAATCCCGGCGTACTCCAAAGCCAGATCCGTTCCGATCCCTTCATACCCCCGCTTTGAAAGCTCATTCATCACATCGTGGCCAAGCTGCCCGGCCACACCGGTTACAAGCACCTTCATCTTCATACCCTCTTTCGGTCACCGTACATCTTCTCGTAGTAATACTGATATTCTCCGGAAATGATCGGCTGCCACCAGTCCTCATGGTCAACGTACCACTGGATCGTCTTCTTAATCCCATCCTCAAACCTGGTCTCCGGAAGCCATCCCAGCTCCTCATGGATCTTGGTCGGATCAATGGCGTAACGCATGTCATGGCCCTTGCGGTCTTCCACGTGGGTGATCAGGGAATGGGGCTTTCCTAGAGCATCACAAATCATTGTGACGATATCAATGTTTTTCATCTCATTGTGCCCGCCGACGTTGTAGACTTCCCCCACACGCCCCTGATGGATGATCAGGTCGATGGCGCGGCAGTGATCCTCCACATACAGCCAGTCCCGGACATTCAGCCCCTCTCCGTAGACAGGCAGGCTCTTGTCATGCAGCGCGTTGATGATCATCAGCGGGATCAGCTTTTCCGGGAAATGGTATGGCCCGTAATTGTTGCTGCAGCGGGAAATGGTGACCGGCAGCCCGTAGGTACGGTGATATGCCAGCACAAAAAGATCTGCGGAGGCTTTCGAACTGGAATAAGGGCTCGACGTGTGGATCGGCGTATTCTCCGTAAAGAACAGATCCGGCCGGTCCAGCGGAAGGTCTCCGTAGACCTCATCCGTCGAAACCTGATGGTAGCGTGTGATTCCATATTTTCTGCAGGCATCCATCAGGATGGTTGTCCCGCGGATGTTGGTCTCCAGGAAAATGTCCGGATCCACAATAGAACGGTCCACATGGCTTTCCGCCGCGAAGTTCACAACCATATCCGGATGCTCTTCTTCAAAAAGGCGATACACCGCATCCCTGTCTGTAATGGATTCCTTCACGAACCTGAAGTTCGGGTTGTCCATGACCGGAGCGAGGGTGCTCAGGTTGCCTGCATAGGTCAGGCAGTCCAGGCAGATGATCCTGTAGTCCGGATACTTGTCCAGCATGTGAAAAATGAAATTGCTGCCGATAAAGCCGGCGCCTCCCGTTACAATGATCGTCATTTGATCCATCCTCCTTACTGCATCACGTCTATGAACTTTCCGTCGAGCACATCCTTGAGATACTGGCCATACTGATTCTTCTTCAGCACCTCATAAACCTTCAGCATCTCCTCCCTGCTGATCCATCCGTTCCGGAATGCGATCTCCTCCAGGCAGGCAATCTTACGGTGTTCATGCTGTTCCACCGTCTTTACAAAATTGGTGGCGTCCACCAGGGATTCGTGCGTCCCTGTGTCAAGCCAGGTAAAGCCCTGCCCGAGAACCTCCACATTCAGTTCCCCCTTCTCCAGGTAGATCCGGTTCAGATCCGTGATCTCAAGTTCTCCCCTGGCGCTGGGCTTCAGGTTCCTGGCATACTCCACGACACGGTTATCATAGAAATACAACCCTGTCACACAATAGTTGCTCTTCGGATGCTCAGGCTTTTCTTCAATGCTCTCTGCTTTTCCGTCTGAATTGAAGGAAACGATGCCGAAGCGCTCCGGATCTTCCACATAGTAGCCAAATACCGTCGCGCCCTCTCCGCTTTCCGCATGTTTGACCGCAAGCTTCAGACGGCGCTTGAGGCCATGCCCGAAGAAGATATTGTCGCCCAGGATCATGCATACGGTATCGTCCCCGATAAACTCCGCGCCGAGTACAAATGCCTGCGCAAGCCCGTCCGGACTCGGCTGAACCTTGTAGGAAAGCCGTACCCCAAACTGGCTCCCGTCTCCCAGAAGCTCTTCAAACCTTGGCGTGTCAGCAGGGGTTGAAATGATCAGGATGTCCCGGATCCCGGCCGACATCAGCACTGACATCGGGTAATAGATCATCGGTTTGTCATAGATCGGAAGCAGCTGCTTTGATGTCACCATGGTAAGCGGATACAGCCTGGTTCCACTCCCTCCTGCTAATATGATTCCCTTCATAATATCGGGGCTCCTTTCTTGCGGCAATACGCATTCATGACATGCTGCCTTGTCTGTCCCAGAAACAATCCCTGCCCCGCAAAGGGAAGGGACCAAATTGCACATTCCTGTCTTACTGATAATTGTTCATCAGTAAGGAGCTGTTCAGAACCCGTTCTAAACAGTTACGTCAATCATACCCTATTTGGGACACAAGTACCAGTCCCATGAATCATCTTCTCATTAGAAACTTCTCTATAGACACATGCTTTTCTGCGTCTATATCTGACTTCCTGATGCAGTCTGTCTGGCTATATCTCACGCACCGTCAGGCTATGGCAGATGCCCTTCAGATACATTTCAACCGCTTCCCTGCCTGCGTGTACGCTGCCCTGCTGGAAGAATGGCTTTCCTCCGCCTCTTCCCTCCAGCGCCTGGTTCATTTCCCTCACAAGCGCCTTCAGGTCACCGTCCTTTTGCCCTGCTGCGTATTTATATCCATCCGTATCGGAGCCTGCAAAAGCAAAGGCTTTTCCGCCGCAGCCTTCCATGACCTTCGCTGCCAGCTTCTGTGCCATGACCGGATCTGGATCCGAAGTAAACAGAAGTACATCCCCCGCTCCTGCCAGTTGTTCCGCCAGGGCGTCGATCATGCGGTACCTGATCCCGATCAGGCTTCCCTTCAGGCGGGAATTCTCTTCCGTCAGCCTTCGGGCAGCTTCTCCGGTCTCCAGCATCCTGCTGCTCAGGCAGACAGAAACCTCATGATTCCGGTCAAATACCTGTGCCAGATATTCGTATGCCCATCTCCCGCACGCAAGCTCCATCCGCACGCCGCCCTTGAACCTTTCATGTCCGAGGATCTTGATGATCCCGATCTCACCTGTCCTGGCGACATGGGTGCCGCAGCAGGCGCATGCATCCGCGCCGGGGATCGTGACCACCCTGATCTCCCCGTCCAGCTCTTTCTTGCTGCGGTAGGTAACCGCTTTCGCTTCCTCCGGAGAATATACCCTTGTAAGAACCGGAACATCCGCCCAGACAGTCTCGTTCGCACGCTTTTCAATCCATGCAAGGCCATCCTCCGGGATCTCACCGTCCAGGTCGATCGTCATCAGGCCCTGGCTCATATGGAACCCTACATTGTTGTACCCATACCTCTCATGGATCAGGCCGCTCACAATATGCTCTCCCGAATGGTTCTGCATACGGTCGAACCGCACCTCCCAGTCCAGGATGCCATGTACCATTTCCCCCACCGGCAGAGATTCTTCGCAGATCAGGAAAATATCCTCTCCTTCTTCTATCGTATCAAGCACCGCGACATCTGCATGCCCTGGCCGCGTCAGTTTCCCGCGGTCACCGCCCTGCCCGCCGCCTTCCGGATAAAAGGCACAGCGGTCCAGCCTGATCAGGTACCTGCCCCTGTCCTCTCTCACGCCCGTCACGCAGGCGTCGAATTCTTTCGTATAGGTGTCCTCATAATAAAGCTTCTGCGTCATGCCCATCCGTTCCTTCTTAAAATTAATATCGGTAACAAGCCGCACCCTTGCCAGCGGGCCGGCCTGTGGACAAGGGTGCGGCATGAAGCAAATTTCATGCAAAATAGTATATCCTTCCTGCTGCGGATTGACAAGTCAGCCGTCTGTTCTCTATAATCCATCAAACACGTTCGTTACAAATCACACCCCCGCCAGCGGGCGGCATGTGGGTGTGCCCGCTGGCAGGTGCGTGACTTGCAGTACGAAACAAATATACCAGAAAGGAATATTCCCGGTATCATCATATGACAGAAAGAAAGCTTTCCGGAAGGATCCTGTTCTTTTCGGACATCGATGAAACACTGGTCAATACGGATAAAACGCTTAGTGAAGAGAATCGTCTTGCGATCCATGATTTCATGGAACGGGGGAATCTCTTTGTGATCTCTACCGGGCGGGCGCTGAGCGGTGCGCGGAATCTTCTGACTGAGCTTGGCCTGTATGGGATGGAAAACCTTTGGGTCAGCAGCAGCAACGGGGCGATTGTGTATGATACGTTCCATGAAGAGGAACTGCTCAGGCACTCTGTCCCCCTCGACCTGATGGCAGAAGCCTTTGACCTTGCAAGGTCATTCGGCATCCATATCCAGACCTATACAGACACCTCGGTCGTCTCGGAAACCGACAATGACTCTTTGCGGCGTTATCTTGCGATCCAGAATCTCCCGTTGGAGCTTTACCCGAATATCCGGGACGCGAAGATCGCGCCGCCCCCGAAGCTGTTATGTCTTGACTTTGCGCATCCGGAAAACATCACCCGTTTCCGGAAGTTCTTTGAACAGAAGATAGGTGGAAGACTTGACTGCTTCCAGTCCAACCCCTGGCTCCTTGAGATCGTCCTGCCCGGCGTCAACAAGGGTTCCTCCCTTCGTTTCATTGCACAGAAAACAGGCATTCCCATCGGGAACACAGTCAGTGCCGGGGACGCGGAGAACGACCTTCCCATGATCCTTGCTGCGGGGATCGGCTGTGCCATGCAGAATGCGGATGAGTCGCTGAAAAAGCAGGCAGATTATGTTACGGAAAATGACAATAACCACGGCGGCATCGCAGAGATCCTCCATCGCTTCTGCCTGTAGATCCAAAATCAGACACCCCCTTCCGGATGATACCGGGAGGGGGTGTTTTCTTACTGCAGGAACTTATTATTCCTTGATCCTAAACTGTCGTTCAAGGAATTATCTGTTCCTGTCAGTCATTACGAAAGCCTTACTTCCTGCGTTTTTTGAGGACAATGATCAGAAGAATGATCACTGCCAGTGCCGCTCCTCCTGCGATTGCCAGCGGGATCAGCGGACTGCTGTCACCGGTCTGGACTGACAGCGCATTCACCACATGGAAGGTAATGGACTTCGTCACATTCGTTCCGTCCGGATTCCAGCTGCTTCCATCATAGACATCCTTTGCATAGGTGACGGTAAGCGTATAGTCGCCTGCCGCATTGATTGCCATGGATGTTGTATACGGAGAAGCCGTCCAGGAACCGCCGACGCTCCCGATCTGGTAGCTCGCCGGCCTGTACCGGTAATCTCCGGGATTCGGATTGCCGTTTTCCATCCCGGCTCCGGCCGCCGTGAAGGTCAGCGTCGTGCTCTTCAGGTATTCCGCACCGTTCTCCAATCCTGTGATCGTGTTATTGTTCGGATCCGGTCCATCCTTATAAAGAGCTGTCACGACTGTGTCATTTGCCTTCATGGTGATCGTCGCGTAATAGCTGTTGATGTCGTCAAACTTTACCTTTCCGCTCGTCTTCTCCCATCTGTCGAATTCCTTTCCTGACGGCGGGAAATTCGGCACGATATCAACCTCGGTTCCCTTTGTAAAGGAGCCGCTTCCGGTTCCGTTTTTCACAGAAAGCATGTACGGGATCAGCTCGTACTGCGCCCGGATGATGGTGTCCTCAGATGCCATGGTAAATTTTGTCTGAGATCTGGTCTCCGAAGCAAAACTCCCGTTGCCCTGCAGCAGCATCCAGCTGCTGAACTGATAACCCTTTTTCGGAGGATCAGCCGTGATCACAACCTGCTCGCCCTGCTGATAGGATCCGCTCCCGCTGCCTGCTCTCACGGTCAGGGTATGTGTCACAAGCGTCAGTGAAGCTGTAACTGTGATGGATGCGGGGTCAACATTGTTAAGGGCCGTAAACATCAGGATCGTCCTGTCCTCAGACAGCGTGGAGCTTTCCAATACTGCTCCGCCCATTGTTGCCGTAAAGCTGTCGATCTGGTATCCGGGAAGCGGCGAGAGCGTATACGTATATTGATTCGTCGTCCCGTCCACTGCCTTAAGCTCTGTCAGGTTGATCGCACCGCCTTCCGCCGGCTGCACCACCGTGACCTGGGAATCCAGGATCTGGGGCGTGTCCGCCTGCGCCTGAACATAGACCGGCTCAACCGTCACATCGTCCGTGCTGAGCGTCACCTCGAGGGTAGGTTCGGTCAGGCTGGAAGTAACCACCTCACCGGATGAAGTCACCTTCCACTCTTTGAATTGCTGCCCCTCCGGCGCTGCATCCGCCGTAACACTGATGGTAGTCCCTGCCTCGGCCTCCAGAGAAGTATTTCCCTCAGCGTCCGTTACCGCGCTCTGGGCAATTTCCTCTGCTTTTTCCTGTATGGTCCTGCCATCCGGAATACCTGCTTCGTCAGCTGCAGGCTGTACATTCTCAATCGACGAGTTGAGCAGTCTGAAGGTATTCAGTTTCCTGGGGGCAGCCTCGGTCTGCTCCGGTGTCTCAGGCTGGGGCGCCGGCTCTGTTTCCTTCGGCGTCTCAGGCTGCGTTGCCGGTTCTGTTTCCTTCGGCGTCTCAGGCTGCGGAATCGCCTCATATACCGCTTCCGCCGTCACATCTGACGCGTGCACTGTCACCTCCAGAACAGGAGATTCCAGGTCGGTGGTCTCCGCGTCTCCCGCGGATGCCACATTCCACTGCTTAAACTGCTGTCCCTCCGGAGCTTCGGCCGCGCTCAGCCTGACCGTTGTCCCGTCCTCCACGGCAACACTGTACGTCCCGTCTCCATTATCCGTAGCTTCCAGATTATCGATGGCAGCGTTGACCGCCTTGAGGATCGCCTTCGGGACAGGGATATCCTCATATACCGCTTCCACTGTCACATCTGACGCGTGCACGGTCACCTCCAGAACAGGAGATGCCAGGTCGGTGGTCTCCGCGTCTCCCGCGGATGCCACATTCCACTGCTTAAACTGCTGTCCCTGGGGGGCTTCAGCCGCGCTCAGGCTGACAACGGTCCCGTCCTCCACGGCAACACTGTACGTCCCATCCTCATTGTAGACAGGAGCCGGATCGGTAATCAGCGCATGATTCGCAGTCAAAGTCCAGGTTGCAGGAAGATCAACATATCTCGGCTGGACGCTCACATTATCCTGGTTCACCACGATCTCCATCGTAGGATCCGTAATCTCTGAAAGGATCTCTGCATCCTGGGACATGATGCTCCATTCCTGGAACTGCTGTCCTTCCGGAGCAGCGTTGGCGCTAACCGTCACTGTTGTTCCCGGCTGTACGGCGACGCTCGAAGAACCATCCTCATTGTAAGTGGGAGGCAGATTCGTAATCGCGGCATTGAATGCCGTCAGAATCTTTGCCTGCGGCAGCTCAGTGTATACCGCTTCAACCATAATGTCCGTCTCACCTACGGTAACTGTCAGAACCGGATCAGTCAGTGTACTTGTCTCAGCTGCTCCATCTGATATCACGTTCCACCGCTGGAACTGCATTCCGTCAGGAGCCGGACTCGCTGTCACCGTAACAGCTGTTCCCGGAACCACAGCTACGCTGGAAGTGCCATCCTGATTCAGCGTGGGCAGAAGGTTCTCAATCGCCGCATTCTTGGCGGTAAGAATCCTGGTCTGGTTCGCTCCGTCCGTAAACAGCACTGTCTCGTCGCTCCAGTCAAGCCCCGACTGATCAGATCCAGGGTTGAGGGCTGATGGATCCGCTGCAGGGGACAAGGAAGGATCGGTCACAGGCTGACCTCCTCCCGCAGCCACAGGATCCCCCGTCGTCTGCTCTCCTCCCTGAGCCGCAGGATCGGATGTCACCTGGCCTCCTTCTGGTGCCGATGATTCGGGTTCAGGCTCCGGAGCCTGGGTCCCATAGACAGGAATGAACACGGTAGGTGCCCCTGGACCTTGTACCGTGACAGTGATCTGTGCCTGGCCGCTCTGTCCATCAGCTCCCGCCAGCATCTCCTGCTCCACACCGGAAAACTGAGCCGGATCGGAAGTCAGGCTGTCCGCAGAAACAGCATTCAGGCTATTTCCGTCTGCCTGATACACAGCCCACCCTTGGAACACCTGTCCCTGGGCAGGATCATCCGCCTTCAGCTCGATCTGCGTATCGACCGCGTACACCCCGGCATCAATCTGACCGGATGAGATCTGCGCGGCTGTACCGTCCGCCCCCGTATAGGAATAATCTCCCTCCGGGAACGCATAGTCGCAATCGGTATTCTCATGAAAAGAGATCTCACCTCCAACGACACCGACGATATGGCCTGTCTTCAATTCATACCAGTTGTGCACGCCGCCGACCAGATCCACGATCTGCACGCCGTTCTCGTCCAGCGCCGGGGTCCCATCCTCATTCGTTCTGGGAACCGGCGTCGGCTCCTTATCCTCAGCATACCCAAAAGCCAGGTAATACGTATCGGAATCATTCGTCCAGCTCGTGGTTCCGGCATCATCAATCACACTCAGTCCTGCCGGAGTGCCATCAATGTTGACATCCGTATTCGCGATCGTATCCCCGGGCGCAACCAGTGACGGCGGTCCTCCAACCGAAACGGGCGCACCAAGGACACCTGTCGCGTCATAGACCTGGGCGGGACAGGATGCAGCCGTCATTCCAAGCATGAGCGCACCAGTTGTCAATAAAGCGAATCCTTTTTTGAGATTTTTCATAGCAATGCCCTCTTTTCATAAATCCTGCCATTCGATTACAAATCGCATCCCTGCCGGCGGAATGTCCAAAGGTGTGACTTGTAACATCATCCGGCCTGATCCGTTCCTTCGGCCAATGACAGGATGATTTCAGCTGACTGTATGATAGCACCGGCATTCAGATTGTTCTTCATCATTCCCCGGAAGTAATTGTGAAGAAAAAATGAAGATTCCAACCTTGTAATATGTGATTGA